>WTJX01000311.1 GCA_011524675.1 Cytophagales bacterium | reverse complement strand
GTGTAAGTTGGTATTGATAGGGTAACCAAGGTTTACCCCTTTGGTCCACACGCTATCTTTTTTGAGGCTCACAAAAATATCAAAGCCTCCAAGGGTATTATCTCCTGTAGCGGCATAATATAATTGACCTCCATAAGGGTGAATAAAAGGCGTTACTTCTCTTTCTTGGGAGTTAATGATACCTCCAGCATTGACTGCCTTAGTCCATTGTCCATTCACTTTATATGATATCCATATATCTTCCTTGCCATAGCCTCCTGCTCTACGAGAAGAGAAATAAAGCACGTTGCCGTCTGAGGTGATGGAAGGCTCTGACTCCCATGCTTCTGTATTGACTTTGTCTCCCAAATTGACTGGTTGAGACCATATGCCATGCTCATTTAAACTAGACTCGTACAGGTCGCAACTACCATAGCCGTCCTTCCTCTCACAGGAGGTAAAAATAACTTTTTTAAAACCGTCATAAAAAGTACAGCCTCCTTGATCTGCGGCAGAATTGATGTTTTGTGATAAGGAACTTAGGGGGGACCACCCTTTTTTGGTGAGATGTGAGTGTGCTACTACTGTAGAAGCTGTCCTACTTTCTAAGGTTTTTAGGTTTACGACTAGGCTACTATCGCTTAGGGCTACAGGATAAGATACAAACTGAATACCCTTAAAAAGATTTTCGGGCAAGGCTTTGCCTTTTGTCTTTACAGAAAGTGCTTCTTGCTTATACTCCATTTGCAAGGCTGTCTGCTTTACTCTCCAATACAGTTTTTCATTTTCATCTGCAACAGCCAAATAACGATTAAGATAGGTGCTCGCTTTATCGTATTCTCCTTTCTTGCTGTATAGGTCTGCAATATCTAAATAGACAGAAGCATACTTAGCGGAGTCTCCTACTGCTTTGAGCATTTTCTCATATACGCTCACCATCTCTTCTTTTTCACCGTAGAGCTTATGCACCCTTGCTAGCGCAAGGTAAGCTTCATCGTATTGCTTATCAGACTTTATGGCTTTATTGAAGTAAGATTTAGCTTGCTGAAACTGTCTTCTATATTCATAGTTTTTTGCCTTTTGGTAATGAGCAAGTGCTTTGGGTTTTGGAGCTTGTGCATGAAGGTTACAAGAGCAAACGATCAAGAAAAGTAAGACACAAAAATGTATTCGCATTTATCGGATATTAAGGTATTTATGTGTTTGTAACGAAATATTCCAGTGAGGATTGTTTTTGATGTAGGAAATAATTTTTTCGTTCATTACATCTGCCCTGTCCCACTCTGCTTGTAGGTAGAGCTTACAACTGGGCTTTTTTATTTTTTGAGCGAGTTGCTCTGCCCATGCAATGTCTGAGGGGTGAAAAATAACAACTTTGAGCTCGTCTGCTAGCTCAAAGAAGGCTTCTTGTGGTTCTTTGAATTTTTTGGGCGAAAAACAGACCCAATCTATCTCTCCCGAATAAGGATAGACACCAGAGGTTTCTATATTGATACTGAATCCTGCTTCACGAAGTTTTTGACACAGAAAGGTCAAATCATACATCAAAGGTTCTCCACCCGTGAGGATAATGAGCTTTGCAGGGGTTTGTTTGGCATCTGCCACGATCTGCTCTACGGTAAGCACTTCGTGCTTGCCAGCATCCCAACTTTCTTTCACATCGCACCAATGACAGCCTACATCACAACCTCCCAAACGTATAAAAAAAGCAGGTGTCCCTTGATAGTATCCTTCTCCTTGCACACTATAAAAGGACTCCATTACGGGTAGTTCTCTGATCTCTTTGTTCTGAATCATATGAACAAAGATAATGAAGTGAACTAAAACCACTCGTTTTTTACGCTACAATTATTTTTATCGCCCTAGCTTGTAGGATTTAATTGCCGGAAACTGTCTGTCCGAAATTATTAGATCTTGGGCGCATTTGATATCGCATGATAGAATCTTGACCTGCATAGTGTAGCTTCACATCTTTGTCTGAATAGTATTGTACTTCGCCTTCCATGGTAGATGCATTGAATAAAAAGTTTCTATTCACTCTATTTCTTTCTTTTGTTTCTGCTTTTTGTCTTACTACGACTACATTTTTCAACTTACCATCATTTATTTCTTGCATCAACTCCTCCATCTGCTCTGGTGGTAGCATCAATAGCTGATTGTCTTCTTGTGCCTGTTGTACCAAATCTTCTATGCTTGATGATGTTGACTCTTGATCGAAGAATACGATAGAACTCACTAAAAAAAGAATTGATGCAGCCATACCTGCGTACCATTTCCAATTAATGGTGAAGTTTTTTTTATTAAGTTCAGCATCTATTTTGTCCCAAGCACCCTGTGGCGCTACAAGCTCATTCTCTTCTAACTTGTTTTTAAAAAGGCTATCTATGTATTTGTTCTCTTTCATACATTTATAGTTTGTATTTTATACCCAAAGAGGGATAGGCTATTTTAATTTTATTAACTACAGTGGAGGATAATTAAACCACTTGAAAACATATTTTTCAAAGTAATAGGAGCTTATTAAGAATCTTACGTTTACATGTTTGGACATAGTAAAACTCAAGATTTATATGTTCCGCCATATTTTACTTACTTAGCTGGGATGCTGTATATGTTTTTGCTCGTCTTGATCTAGGCTTTTTACTTTTTGTTGTAGCAAGACTCTCGCCCTACTCAACTGAGACTTGGAAGTACCTTCTGATATCATCAACTTTTCTGCTATCTCTTTATGAGAGTAGCCTTCTATAGCATATAAGTTAAATACTGTACGGTAACCTACAGGGAGTTCTTCTACTAATTTCAAGAGGTCTTCGGCTTGCATAGATGCCACAGTATCATCATTTTTACCGATAGAGTATGTTGCTTCCTCTATATCTACCTCTAGGTATTTTGCCTTAGTCTTTTGTATGTAGGCTAAACATTGATTGACCATTACCCTTCGAAGCCATCCCTCAAAGCTTCCTTTGTTTTCAAACTGATGTATTTTTTTAAACACCTTTACAAAGGCTTCTACCAACATATCTTCTGCGTCTTGGGCTGTAAGGTAACGCCTACATAGAGCAAACATTTTTCCCGAAAAATGATTGTACAAGGCGCGTTGTGCCAAAGGGTCGTTTTTCTTACACTTATCTACCAAGTGTAGTACTTTGTTATTTGCAACTTGCATAGAATCTTGATCTGTTTGTTTTTTAGATGCCATAGGAAAGAAAAAGGT
>WTJX01000704.1 GCA_011524675.1 Cytophagales bacterium | reverse complement strand
GTACATGGTAAAATAGTCGTCAATTATGATGAGGAGTATTATGAAAGTATTCATGGTATTACCTATGATGAAATCCAAAACAAGTATTATGAATTGCTCAGCTTAAATGATACGAGTATGACATTACAAAGAACCATTTCAGGCGATGACCTTGGAGTGTATCTAAACACCACTACACAAGTTAAGGGCAGTATAGTTTTTACATTAAAGTATATCAACGATAATGCAAATTCATTTGATAACCTTAAAAGGTCTGATGATTTACCTTCCACAAATGTGCAGACAAGCAACAATGACATGTTAAAAAATAATATCACATCCCCTTTCTAAGAAAAGTTGCGGAGAGTTAAGTACATATTAATATAGCTTGATATGTACTTGACTGAAAGGGTAGAAGGAAATTGTTGTTTCCACTCTATCTTACGCAGATTTCATTTTCTCTCAAGAAGTGTTTCAGCTCTTGGATTTCTATTTCTTTGAAGTGAAAGATACTAGCTGCTAGCCCAGCGTCTGCTTTCCCTTTGGTAAAGGCATCTACAAAGTGTTCTTTTTTTCCTGCACCACCAGAGGCAATAACAGGAATAGAAAGCTGTGAAGATATCTGAGCAGTAATTTCATTGGCAAAGCCAGTCTTTACACCATCATGATCCATAGATGTCAACAATATTTCTCCCGCTCCTCTTTCTTCTACTTCTTTAGCCCAAGCGATAGTATTTAGTGCTGTAGGTTTTGTTCCTCCATGGGTGTGTACTATAGGGATACCGTCAACCATGCGTGTATCTATGGCGACAACGATACATTGTGCCCCAAATTCGGAAGAAAGTTGATTGATAAGCTGAGGTTTTTTTACGGCAGCAGAATTGATAGATACTTTGTCTGCTCCAGCATTGAGACAGGCAGATACATCTTCTACTGAGCTGATACCTCCTCCAATAGTGAAAGGGATATTGATCTCTTTTGCAATTCTTTTGACCAGTTCTACTACTGTCTTTCTTTTGTCTAGTGTAGCACTGATATCTAAGAATACTAATTCATCTGCTCCTTGCTCTGAGTATAATGCACCCAATGCCACAGGGTCGCCTGCATCTCTCAAATTTTCAAAGTTTACACCTTTTACAGTTCTACCGTTTTTCACATCCAAGCAAGGAATAATTCTTTTGGCTAACATAGAGCGTAATTATATTTTCTTTTTAAATAAATGTAGTATGGTGTTTTATAGTATCCATTCGGTAAACCATGCTTTGTATTACTAAACATTAAAAGTTGCATTGAACTTTTCAAACTCTTCTAAGCTAATGCGCCCTTCATAAAAAGCTTTTCCTATGATGACACCGTACAGCTTTAGTTCTTGAAGTTGGTAGATGTCGTCCATATTACTTACACCGCCACTAGCGATAATGTTTAGGTTTTCAAACTGTGCCTGCATGTCTTTATACATATCAAAAGCGGGGCCTTGTAGCATACCGTCTTTAGATACATCGGTACTGATGGTATATTGAATGCCTTTTGAGATGTAGTGTGCTATAAAGTCAAATAGTGGCGTTTCGGTTTTTTCTTGCCATCCACTCACAGCAATTTTTCCATCTATAGCGTCTGAACCTAATATGATTCTTTCTGATCCATATTTGCTAATCCATTCACTAAAAAGAGACTCATTTTTGATTGCGATGCTACCACCTGTAATCTGTTTTGCTCCAGACTCAAAAGCAATTTTTATGTCCTCGTCAGACTGTATCCCACCTCCAAAGTCCACGCTAAGTGTTGTTTGAGAACAGATTTTTTCTAATACAGGGTAGTTTACAAGCTTCTTTGCCTTTGCTCCGTCTAAGTCCACCAAGTGAAGGCGTTTAATACCAGCGCCTTCAAAGGCTTTGGCTACTTCTAGCGGATTACTGTTATATTCTTTTTTTTGATTATAGTCACCTTTGGTGAGTCGTACACATTTGCCGTCTATCAAATCTATGGCTGGAATCAAATACATGCTAGTACGTTTTTAATTTATAATTATTTTTGACCGTCTGTTGCTACTTATTTATTTCTGACATATTTCATTACTCTATTCCAGCGGATACGTTCAAACCAACCTTCTACGCTACGTAGTTCTTGAGAGAACCATACCAACATAGGTGTACCTACAATATGATCTTCTGGAACAAAACCCCAATACCTTGAGTCTTCAGAATTGTCTCTGTTATCTCCCATCATGAAGTAGTAGTCTTGGTTTACCGTATAGGTTGTAATCTCTTCTCCTTTGATCCTTAATTTAAAATCATTACTAATACTCACATCATTAGGATCGTTCCCATCGTCATAAGTAATCAAATCTCCATAGATTTTTAGATTTTCTTGATTGATCGTAATTTCCATTCCTTTGTATGGTATTTGTAGAGGACCAAAGTTATTTCTTTCCCAAGATTTTAAACCAAAAATGTCACCACCTGAGATACCTATCTCTTTTAAGCTTTTAATCTCATCAATGATAGGAATATTGAGGCTTCTTATTTTTTCAGCTTTCGCAGGACTTGTGTGCATGACGATCCCTGCCTTGAAGAAGCCTCCTATAGAAACTTCTGTAATGCCATTGTCAAAAAACACCTTTTCAAAGTTTAGCTGACGCTTTGAATATTCGCTAATAATGGTTCTATGATTATCTGCAAGGAAAGTTTGTGCAGTAGCAAGGTGAATACCATCAAGCAAGAGGTTATTCACTTCTATCCCAGAGTATTTTTCTTGTTTAATACTAGTATTTCCTTTGAGAGATATGAAATACAAGTATTGAAGTTCCTTAGGGTTCTCTACGGCTTTTCCGTCGATGTGAATTTGAGCATCTTTTATTTCAAATTGATCGCCAGGGAGTGCTACACAGCGTTTTACGTAGTTTGTCCTCAAATCTACGGGGTATTCACGTTCTTGTGGGTTGTTAAAAACAACTATGTCATCACGCTTTACCTTAGTCAAACCGGGTAAGCGGTATGTTTTGAGTTGAATAGCCTCGGAATAAGAAGGTACTCCTCCTTGACCGCTAGCATCGGCAGTACCCCAAAAATAACGGTGTGTGAGTGGCATTTGCAGTAATGTCTTTGGTGTTCTAGGGCCATAGTGCATTTTACTCACAAAAAGATAGTCTCCAGCAAGCAATGTCCCCTCTAAAGAAGAGGTAGGAATCATGAAGGCTTCAAAAGTTGACCATCTGATGATTGTAGC
>WTJX01000478.1 GCA_011524675.1 Cytophagales bacterium | reverse complement strand
GTACCGTCGTAGAGGTAGGTCAAGATGGTTCGGGCATTGGCTGCTGTAGCGATATCAAAACTCCCATTGATGACTTTGGAGTTTGCTGGTAAGCTCAATGTTCTCCCTCCCGTAGCGTCTTGGTCAATGATGATGGTACCATAGTCTCCTGAGTTTACCCCTGTAAAAGTTAAAGTTGCATTTTCAGTCAATACCAATTTGCCATTATACAGTGGAAAGCCTGTAGTATCTATAGTAACCGTGCCTGACGCTACTACCAAGCTATGGAAAGCATTGATCTTAGCGATATTAGGTGTGTCCCCATTGATATTAACCGTAGAAGAATCCCCTCCGATATTGATGGTTTGAGCATTTTGAACCCCTATATCCAATTCAGGCACATTTGTCGTAGCGTCAATACCTCCTTGTGCAAGTATCGCCATCAAAAATGTCTTCGCTCCATTGATATCTTGCGCATTTGTTTGATCTACCAAATCTGTAGGTCTTGGGTCGCTATTTATGTTATAGTAACTAGTGGTAATTTTTTGTAATGCTTCGTTTAGCGCATCTCCTGTGATGGGGGTTTCTAAGCCCGACTTGATATTTTCTAATAAGTGCTTATTGATGTCTTCTCTTGATTCTGCCATGATTTTTTACTTATATTTAAAACTAAAGAAATTGGTGATTTTTATTTTTTGGTAAGGGGGAGGGGAACTACCTCCCCCCTTTATTTCACATCTATCTTTTTTATAAAAAGCTAGACTGTTACCCATGTTTGATTATTCGCTTCATCAAAGCTCTCTCCTATCATCAGTCCTGTAGTAGGGTTTTTCTTAAATGTTCTTGGTGTCTCTAAATTGATCCCAACTAGCATGGTTTCTTCTCCAGAATAGCCAGTACCATAAAAGTTTGCTACCGCAAAAATGGGCACATCAGCTTCTGCATAACCACCTTCTCCTAATACACTACCACTAGGAATGATGTAACGATAGCCCGCAGGATGTAACTGTTCTGTCTCAGAAGTTGCAGGTGAGTTGATGCTTCCACCTCGTGTAAGACTACCGGTATTGACTAAAGCGCCTGTCTTATCGTATATTTTGATAGTTCCCTCGTAAGGAGAGGCAAAGGAAATGTATCTTTTGGCATTACCTCCAGTAATCGGTAAAGGAATACCTATTCTGAACGGTAAAGTATCAGTAGGCGCAAAAGGTGTAGCCTCACTACCGTCACCATCAGCACCCGAATAGCAAGAAATAGGACCTTTAGCATATAATATCACATAACCATTAGGGTCATAATATGTCTTTAGACTCTCTGTAGTCATTAAGCTATATAAATTGACGGGACTACCTGGGCTTACGGTAAAGGTTTTAACATTCCCCATTCTAGAGTATGCGGTCACTTCTGTATTAGGATACAATGCCGAAACGCTAGAGAATCTTACATGACCTATAATGGTTGTAGCCAAAGGAAGAATGGCTCTCTGATCAACATTGGCAGCAGCTATGTTAGTAACGGTTGTAGCGGCTATGGTAGTAATAAATACAGGCTGTGTAGCTTCTATTTTGTATTCTCCAACTGAGGTAGCTGGAAATTTCACTAATGAAAAAGGAGCTATTTCTTCTACTTGTGTCGTTTTGTTTGGACTGGTAACTGTAACAGTAGCGCCAACTGCCCCTGTGGCTACATTGAAATAGGCTGTAGGGCTCCTAAAAACATAAGCAAAAAACTGTTTTGCTCCGTGAGCTGCGTAACTCAATGGATGTACTGATGTTCCAGCAGTACCTGTAATGCCCGTATGTCCTTTGGAGCTCACTATTTTATCTCCTACTTCGCCTTTGTAGGTATAATTTTGCCCTTTGGCTAAGGTAGTTACATAAGCATCATTGATTTCTAAGACGTTATTATCCGCCAATGAGGTAATAAATACGCCTTCTTCTGTTGGCTCCATGACTAAACTAGCACTTTTACCTACATCGCCCTTAGCAGCTAATGCTGCGGCGTCTTGTAACTCATCAAATGCTTGTGCCACGATTGGTATCTGTGCTTTCACATTTTCTATGGACGTATCTACATAGTCTTTCCTAGTGAGCGTGTCCTCTGATGCAGCGTTTGTATCAAAATTTGTTTTTACTTGGGCATTCAATGAGATGGCACCATTCGTAGAGGCAATGGTAACATCTGATGCTGAGGTGATAGTCGTTTCTGCGGCACTAGTGATCGTACAGCTTGGTACTGTATTTCCATTAGAAAGTACTTTTTCTAAATCTATGGTCGCCAACTGGCTTGACAGTTGAGTCAACGTCACATAATTCGCCAAGTCTGGAGCTATACGCCCCATGACACTAAACTGTATAGGATCGGTATCAATGACTAAATCTCCTGTTCCTTGGTTGGAAACAAAAAAACCGTAACCCGCATTGGCTGTTCCTTCTTGTACAAATAAGAAACTACCTCTTTCTATTTCATTATTAGGGTTATCATCAGCATCTTCTGCCCTCTGCCAACTAGAGGTATTGGCTATGTATATACCATTTTGTACTGCATCGGTTTGGTCTTTTACCAACACTCTATCCCCTGCAACTACAATAATACCATCTATAGTTAATAATCCACCTGCTGTTAAGTCAAGGGGTGTGGTGGTAGCGACCCTTACTGGAACTTTAGGTTTTAAGCCACTTGAAACTGCAGCAAGTTCATCTGTGGTTGCATAGTGAGAAACATCTGGCGTCAGTGCATCCCAATCAGCCAGTACAAAACTACCTGAAGTACTTTTATTCGCTTGGTATATTTTTGATTCGTAAATTGCTGTATCTCCTTCTAGGTAAGAAGCACTCTCATTATATGTTTTTAAGCCATCTTTTCCTGCATCATCTTGTTTATTAAAAAAACTAACTGTCATCTTTTTAAATGCAGTATTGATGTTATCACCAGTAATTGGCTTTGCTAAATTTGATTTTATATTTGAATCAAGCCAAAATTCTATATCATTTTGACTTTGAGGTATCTCATTATATTCTGTGGACATACTTAATTGGTTTATTTAATTTAATTCTTTCTAATTCTACACTTACTACTGAACGTAACAAAAACAGCATTATTGTCTTGAGATGTTAATTTTAAGAAATTTTTCTCTAAAAAAGAAATTAAAATTAAGAATTCTTAAAGAATTATTAATAAAAGTTAAATATTAAACTACAATCAAAAAAAAATAAAAGTAAATATAAAA
>WTJX01000086.1 GCA_011524675.1 Cytophagales bacterium | reverse complement strand
TGAGATGAACTAAAATAGCCGTTTTTTATCATAAGTATTTTTGGATGACTACTTAGCTTTTTATCAACTATATTTACTCAATATGCACCTTTTTGATCGACCAGCTAATCTTGATTTGACTAATAAAAACATCCTTATCACTGGGGGGACGGGTTCATTTGGAAGCACCATGCTACAGATGATCTTAGCGCATTACCCTAGTATAGGTAGCTTGACTGTTTTTTCTAGGGATGAGTACAAACAGCTAGTGCTGTTCAATCAAGTACCTGAACATCTCCGCGCAAAGGTTCACTTCATATTGGGAGATATAAGAGATAGCGAGGCTGTAGATGCTATCTTTAAGAAAAAAATCCACATCATTATACATGCTGCTGCGCTTAAGCATATTTCATTTTCGGAAAGTAATCCTACCGAGTTTATCAAAACGAACATCTACGGGTCAAAAAATATTTTTGATGCAGCGAATACTTTTGGAGTAGAGAAGTGTCTTGTGGTCTCTTCCGACAAAGCAGCGGCTGCATCCAATACCTATGGGCGTACCAAAGCCGAAATGGAACGTCTGATGCATATCGCTCAAAGTGTAAACAAATGTCAGTTTTCAGCTATTAGGTTTGGGAACTTTTGGGGCTCTAGAGGCTCGGTAGTGCCACAGTTTTTAGTTCAGTTTGCTCAGAAAAGTGAAGTGCAATTATTTAATGAGACATCTACACGTTTTTTTATCACTTTAGAAGATGCTGTACGCTTCTCATTCAAAGCGATAGATGCTATGGTAGGCGGAGAGATTTTTATTCCAAAGCTACCTTCTATCTATATCAAGCATATCGCAGAGGCGGTGGCAGGCAAAGCGATAGCCCTTATCAGTAATCGCAAAGGTGAAAAAACACACGAAAACTTGCTTGCAGAGCCAGAGATAGTGCAAACACTAGAAAACGATTTTTGTTATATACTTACGAATAACGATCACGATTTTCAACTCTTCAAAAAAGCTCATCAAGCTTCGGTACTTAGCTCATTTGCCTTGCTCAAATCCGATACCAATATGTTTAAGTTATCTTTGGACGAAGTAAAATCATTGCTTGCTGAGTATCGCAAAAAACATTCTTTATCTTTGGGGCTATTTCATACTATACCCATGAGAAATGAAAATACTTTGTAATTCAAAAAATCATGAGATGAAAAGAAATTAGATTCTCATGTCTTATGTTATAGTCAAGTTTCAAAATCTTAACCTCTTTCACAAAGCGGATATTTTGATTTCACTCTAGTATAATTATCATAGGTAAACAAATCCTTAAGCCATGCTTTCTATAAATAATCTTAACTTTTCTTTTGGCGGTCGCACCATGTACGATGATCTTAACTGGCACATCAAACCTAGAGAAAAAATTGGTTTGATCGGCTATAATGGAGCGGGTAAATCTACCTTGCTACGCATCATCGTAGGGGAGTATCAGCCAGATGGCGGTACAGTATCCAAGAGTAAAGACTGTAGCATTGGTTTCCTCAACCAAGATTTACTGTCTTACGAAACAGATTCCTCCATACTAGCCGTAGCCATGGAAGCTTTTGAAGAAGCGAATGCTACGCAAAAGAAAATAGATGAGATTTTAGTAAAAATGGAAACTGACTACAACGATAAGTTGGTAGAGCAGTTGAGTACATTGCAAGAAAAGTTTGAAGCCTTGGAGGGCTATACCTTACAGGCAAAGACAGAAGAAATATTAGAGGGCTTAGGTTTTACTACTAACGATTTACAAAAACCTTTGAAGCAGTTTTCTGGAGGGTGGCGTATGCGTGTGATGCTCGCCAAACTACTGTTGGCATCTCCTTCATTGCTCTTACTGGATGAGCCTACCAACCACTTGGATTTACCTACCATACAGTGGATCGAAAAATACATACACAATTATGAAGGGACAGTCATCATCGTATCGCATGATAGACAGTTTTTGAACAATTGTGCCGAAAAGATAGCAGAAATCAACTCTCAGCAGCTTCATATCTATGAGGGTAACTATAACTTTTATTTGAAGGAGAGAGAGCTTAGGAGAGAGATACAGCACAATGCTTTCAAAAATCAGCAACAAAAAATCAAAGAAGCAGAGCAGTTTGTAGAGCGATTCAAAGCAAAAGCTACAAAAGCAAAGCAGGCACAATCGCGTGTGAAGATGCTAGAACGCATGGAGCGCATAGAAGATGTGGTGGATGACAATGCTTCTATTAGCTTTAAGTTTAACTTTGGTAAGCAGTCGGGAAAAATCATCTGTGAGTTAAAGAACATCAGTAAATCATACGGTGAGTTAGAGATCATCAAAGATTCTTCTAAATATATTGAGAGAGGAGACAAAATAGCTTTGTTGGGAGCTAACGGAAAGGGTAAATCTACTTTGCTACGTATCATAGATGGCTCAGAACCTATAGAAGGGGAGTGGGTCAATGGATATAATGTAAACAAAGCTTTCTTTGCACAGCATCAGCTAGAGTCTTTGACGTTAAGTAATACCATTTTAGAAGAACTGGTACAGTCTGGTTCTGAAAAAACGGAATTGGAGATCAGAGGTATCTTAGGGTGTTTCTTGTTTTCGGATGATGATGTGCATAAACAAATAAAGGTGCTTTCTGGAGGCGAAAAGTCTCGTGTGGCTCTTGCCAAAACCTTATTGTCTGAGTCTAACTTTCTTCTACTGGACGAACCTACCAACCACTTAGATATTCAGTCTGTAAACATGCTTATACAAGCTTTACAGCAATATGGAGGTAGCTTTGTAGTGGTTTCGCACGATAGGCACTTTGTGCAAGAGATAGCCAATAAAGTATGGTTCATTGAGGACAAGGAAATCAAAGAATACCCAGGGACTTACTTGGAGTATGTAGATTGGATGGAAAAGCGCGAAGCGAATAAACCAGCGCAGGCGCAGACGAGCACCAAAAAGGCGAAAGAAAACAAAAAAGAAAAACCGAAAACAAAGTCTAAGAGCGTTGACCAAAAACTAGTCAATCAGGCAAAGCAAGAGCTCAAAAAAGTAGAAAAAAGCGTAGAAGAACTAGAGACGAAAAAAGGTGAGTTGGAAATGGAATTGGCATCAGAAGCAGTGTTTTCCAATCCCGAATTGCTTGCCGAAAAGGCGCAACAACTAGAGAAAGTAGAGCTTGAACTAGACGCTAAAAACCAGCGTTGGGAAGAGTTGGTGGATTTCTTGGATTAATTAG
>WTJX01000382.1 GCA_011524675.1 Cytophagales bacterium | reverse complement strand
TAAATTAAACCCTACCTAAGAAAGGCTTCCGATCATTTTGCTAGGTACTACCCACTCGTCAAATTCTTCGGCAGTAAGGTAACCTAAGTTTACGGCTTCTTCTTTGAGTGTCGTGCCATTGGCATGTGCCGTATTGGCGATCTCTGCTGCTTTGTAATAGCCTATTTTAGTATTTAATGCCGTTACGAGCATCAAAGAGTTGTTCAAATGCTTTTCTATCTGTGGGTGGTTTGGTTCAATACCCGAAGCACAGTTGTCTGCAAATGATACACAAGCATCACCTATCAATCGTGCTGAGTTGAGTAGGTTAAACACCATCATTGGCTTAAATACATTAAGTTCAAAATGTCCAGACATTCCACCAGCCGCTACAGCTACGTCGTTACCTATTACTTGTGCGCATACCATAGTAAGGGCTTCGCATTGTGTAGGGTTTACTTTCCCTGGCATGATAGACGAACCTGGCTCATTAGCAGGAATAGTAATTTCTCCTATACCTGAACGTGGTCCTGAACATAACATACGAATGTCATTGCCTATTTTCATTAAGCTTACAGCTAGTTGTTTTAGCGCAGCATGAGATTCTACGATAGCGTCATGTGCTGCCAAAGCTTCAAATTTGTTTTCGGCAGTAACAAATGGTAAGCCTGTAAATTCTGCGATCTTTTCAGCGACTAATTCTGAATAACCCGCAGGTGTGTTGATTCCAGTTCCTACGGCTGTACCTCCAAGAGCAAGTTGGCTTAAATGAGCAAGTGTGTTTTTTAGGGCTTTGATACCGTGATCTAACTGTGATACATAACCCGAAAACTCTTGACCTAAAGTTAAAGGAGTAGCATCCATGAAGTGAGTACGTCCTATTTTTACGACCGACTTCATTTCCTCAGATTTTTGTGCTAAGACATTTCTCAACTTCTCAACTCCTGGGATCGTAGTTTCTACGATCATTTTGTAGCCTGCAATATGCATCGCAGTAGGGAAGGTGTCATTTGATGATTGTGATTTGTTTACATCATCATTTGGCGCTACTAACTTTTCGCCTTCACCCAATTTGTTTCCTTTGAGTACGTGTGCTCTATTGGCTACTACTTCGTTTACGTTCATATTGGATTGCGTACCCGAACCTGTTTGCCATACTACGAGTGGAAATTGGTCGTCTAGCTTTCCTGCTAAGATTTCATCGCATGCTTGAGCTATAAGGTCTGCCTTTTCTGTACTTAATACCTCTAAGGCTTCATTTGTTTTTGCTGCGGCTTTTTTTAGATATGCAAAGGCATAAACAATTTCTAGCGGCATCTGATTGTTTCCAATTTTAAAGTTTTGGATAGAACGCTGTGTTTGTGCGCCCCAATATTTGTCCGCAGGTACTT
Source organism: Cytophagales bacterium (assembly GCA_011524675.1). Classification (GTDB taxonomy): domain Bacteria; phylum Bacteroidota; class Bacteroidia; order Cytophagales; family JAAEPT01; genus WTJX01. Next base: position 1,854 of record WTJX01000382.1, on the reverse strand, counting down.
CTACAGGACCTATGGTGTCTTTTTCGATTCTTACTGACATAGTTCTTTTTGATAAAAATTATCCCTCTGTGCGAAATTAATTCATGATTGTGCAAAGTCCTATTTTGCTTGCCCTAAATTCTTGATTCTTATTGAGCTTATCAATCATTTGGCTTCACTATATCAAGACTATATCATGCTACCTTTTAGTGTCATCACGTGTACGCCTGTCTTAAAAATCTAACAATCGTATATAAAAGTCTATAATATATCGACTAAAGCAATGATTAGTGATTTTTTTAAACTATATTGATAGCTGTATTTTTATCTACTTAATCATTTAAAAAATATCACTATATGAGAGTTTTATTCATTTTATGCTTGGCATCGTTGAGCATAGCATCCTACGGAAAGAAAAACGCCATCCTCACAGAAAATACAAAGACAAACGACTTTATTTACAGTTTACAATCTAAGAAAAACATAAGCAATATCTTGGTGCATACCTCCGCTTATCATGGTGCGGCTATGGCAAAGATCAATAAGACGACAGGCAAGCCCTACCGCATAAGCTATGAGATGTTTGTTTATTGGGAAGAGGGGACGCAGACAAAAGTTAAAAAGTTTGACAATCAGCAAGAGTTCAACGTATTAAATGTAGCCAAAGAGTATGCTATGGGTAAGGAGTTAAAAGAAATAGATGTTCTAAAGAAGATCGAGAAAGAAGAAGTATCGCTCCTAGAGAAAGTGGCATCGCAGTACAAAAACCAACAGGCAAAGTCGTTACACTATACCTCTTCTTGGAATGATGATTTTATTTTGCTTTCAAGCGAAAAAGAAGCGCGCTTATCGTTGCATTGCATCAAAAGCATTGCGTACGAAAACTGTGATTGCAAGAAGGAGGGTTTCTATTGGTTAGAAAAAGTCATGAACAATAGCAGACATCATAAAAATATGTTCACGGCTTTGTAAAGTCTTCTAACAGTACTTAGCGCATCACTCTCATCAAAATATTTGATGAGAGTGATGCGCTTTTGGATTTTTTGTCAGAGATATTTACTATTTCTTAGTGAACCATAAGTTTGTTTGAATAAACGACTCCTTCTGATGTTTTTAACTTATATACGCACATTCCTCTAGGCATACCACTGGTAGATACATCTACATGATCCACATGCTTACCTACTCTCACGCTTTTTAATTCTTCCCCTTTAAGAGAATAGAAAATCAATTCACCTGTATTGGCATTGTCTGGTAATACATATTTGACACTAACCTTTGCATTTCTTGGCGAAGGGTTAGGAGAAGCCGACAGCATATCGTTGTTTACCCTTGCCACATTATTTGAAGATGAGCTTATGACATCTCTTATTTTGTAAGTGACTGTCTTGTCAAGGATATAGTTATAGTCAGTATGATCTCCATAATTAACAATATAAATAATCTCATCATCTATTACGTTGGTGAAAGCAAACTCCACAAAACCAGTTAATTGGTCTAGCTGTGTTAAGTTATGATCGTATATAGTAATAGTATCTTCAATATCTATATCCGTCATTTGATTAAAATACATCTTCTCTATTACTATTTCAATATCATCATCATCATCCCAGACATCTTGAGTTACTTCTATATAAACGTCATTAAGGTTTTCATCGTTTATATCATACAAGTCAAGGTATTTATCATATAGTGTAAAGTCAGCATTATAAACATAAAGGTCATTACCGTCAACAAAGCTATATTTTAATAACTTGGTATAGTTAATGTCATATACACCATTAAAACGATTATTTTCACTTTCGTTCTTGAATTCGTAAATGTCCTTTTGAGTCAAGATTTGTGCTGATCCAAAATAGCTTAGCTGTGTACACA
>WTJX01000104.1 GCA_011524675.1 Cytophagales bacterium | reverse complement strand
ACCTTTGACATTCGACATTCAATATACATGTTTCATATAAGTAAGTGTTCACCTCAGTATCTTTTTGAAGTATCATAAATCTTATGTTCACAAATATACATGCTCATTTTTTATCAACGAACCATAAAGGAAGTAAACTTCATATTTTATTGTGTGTTACATGTATTCAAGTGTTCATATATTCAAGTATTCAAACAATTAATCATATGATATTCAGCTATTTATATATACTAAGATTATATTCTTCTTACATACTATCTATTGGTTAAAAGCAGACTAAGCCCTAACAAGAAACGTAATTATAACACATTAAAACCTATTATTACTTAATAAGTTAAACGTTTAATCTCTAGATTAGAGACATATCTTTTAAAAAACATAAAAATAACAATGGAATCATCTGAGGTAAAAAACGAGTGTTGTAGTGGCGGTACATGCAATACAGAAGATAATGGCAGAAGAGCATTTTTGAAGTCTAGTAGTCTTACGGCACTGATGCTTATGGCAGGCAAATACAACATCATGGCAGGACCATTTGCAGAAGAAGACTTTGATCATATCGTTCCTTCAGACAAAAAACTAAGTAAAGAATGGATAGCCTCTCTTTATGAAAGAGGTAAACCACTTACGGCTAGTGGAGAAGAATTAAAATATATAGGTATGCCTATCAATGGCATTACCACAGGACAGGTATATCTTGGTGGTGACGGTAGGTTATGGCGATGGAATTTGGCTGGTAAAAGGAATGTAAAAACCGAAAACCCAAAAGGGCCAACCTTTATGAAACCTTGGGATAGTATATCTCCCATGAGCCAAGGTTTTGCATTGAAAGTCAATGACAACTATTTTAGTTTAGATAGTAAAGGCTTTGAGAAAGTAGTATTTACCAATAAATACCCTATGGCCACGGTTGACTTTGAAGACAAAGGCTGCCCCGTAAAGGTACAACTCAATGCTTATACTCCTTTCATTCCTCTCAATAGAGATGACTCAAGCTACCCCGTCATCGTCATGGAGTATCATATCCATAACGATAGTAAGAAGGATCAAGAAATAACGGTAGCAGGATGGATAGAGAACATATCAAATAAAGCTTCCAACAAACAAAAAATAGGTAAAAAGAAATGTAGCTACCAACAACTAGAAGAAATCAGTACGGTAGAATGCAGCGCTAGCTTTGGGAATAAAAACTTTAAAAAAGCAACAGACTTTGGTGCAGTAGCCTTGGGTTTGATGGGATCTGCCAAAGATAGTTTTGCCAACATAGATTTAAATACCGATGAGCTTCAAGCCGTATTTGCTCATGAGGACAAAGAGATAACACATTTGTCTGTAAGTGAAACAAACTTTCAGCAAGATGCATATGCCTCACTAGGTAAAAAAATAACATTGAAAGCTGGAGCATCCCAAAAGCTAAGCTTTACATTATCATGGCGTTTTCCAAATGGAAACTATGACATAGCATTTGGAAGAAGAGGTAAAGTGGTTGCTCCTAATCATTATACAACACTATTTGACTCAGCTACAAAAGCTGCACATACTGTAGCTGAGAAAAAGGATATATTACAAGGCTATACTCAAAAATGGGTAGATACATGGTACAACTCTACCCTACCCTACTGGTTTTTGGAGCGTACATTCTTGACCTTAGATTGTATCCAAACAGAAATGGGGCAAAGGTTAGCGGAAACAGAGAAAACCCCTGAATTTTATAACTTTTATGAAGGTGTGAGATGTTGCCCTGGTAACTGTAATCACGTATGGCACTACGCACACGGTTTATCTCGTATCTTTCCTCAAATAGAACGTGAATGTAGAGATAAAGTAGAGTATGGTTTGGGCTTTGACGAGCATAATGGAGACATGAGGCATCGCTATGTAAGTGCAAAGTTTGAAAACGCCATAGATGGTACATGTGGTACTATCCTTAGGGTATATCGAGAAAGCCAAATGACTACTGACTATAGCTTTCTAAAAAGCGTATGGGCTCGCACTAAGCTTTCTATGGACTATGTCATCGAAAAGTGGGATGCTGATGAAGATGGCATGTTAGTAGGGGCGCAGCACAACACCTTAGATGAACCATGGTATGGACAAGTACATTGGTTAACAAATTTGTATCATGCTTCACTAAAGGTTGCTGCCTTGATGGCAGAAAAAATGAATGAGCCCAAAACTGCGGCTAAGTACCAAAGTATCCTAAACAAAGGAGTACCTAAAATGCTTGATACCCTTTGGAATGATGATTTCGGCTACTTTATTCATATCCCCGGCCCCGGAGAATTAGAAAAGCATGGTTCTACCAATGGTTGCCATATAGATCAAGTACTAGGCGATTCATGGCTATGGAATGTAGGTGTGGAACGTATGCTACCAAAAGAAAAAATAGTACAATCATTACAAGCACTATGGAAGTATAATTTCTCACCAAACATCGGTTCTTTCAGAAAAAAAATGCCAGAAGGGCGTTGGTATGCTGCGGAAGGTAATGCAGGATTAATCATGTGTACTTTCCCTAATGGAAAAATAGAACCTAAAAGCGGTAAGAAATCTTATGCAGGTTATTTGAATGAGTGTATGACAGGTTTTGAATGGCAAGTAGCTGCCCATATGATTTGGGAAGGAATGGTAGAGGAAGGCTTAGCCATAGGTAAGGCGATCTACGACCGTTATTTGCCTAAAGACCGAAACCCTTACAACGAAATAGAGTGTAGCGACCACTATTCTAGGGCTATGGCTAGCTATGGTGCTTATATGGCCATCTGTGGTTACCAATATGATGGACCAGAAGGAATACTAAGCTTTGCACCACGCATCCAAGAAAAAGATTTTCGTGCTGCTTTTACAACTGCCAAAGGATGGGGTAGCTTTAGTCAAAAGATAGAAGGCAAAGAGCAGCGTGTTACCATCAAATTGGAGTACGGTAAACTAGCACTAAAATCATTGAACCTTGAAGCTATAAAAAGCACTTCTGCTAAAAAAGTAAAGATCAATATCTATGATGCAAATAATTCAGGCGCAACTTCTGTAAACTGTAAACTTGAAAAAATAAAGGATAAATACCATATACATTTCAAAGAAGAGCTCGTTATAAAAGAAGGAGAAGTCTTACAAGTCGATTTCAAATAAATTGAATAACTCATTATAAAGACACTTCACATGGTAAATTAAAAGAAGGCTTTGCATAACTAAGGTTTTGTGCTTAATCAAGGCTTTCAAAATTTTAA
>WTJX01000526.1:10048-11027 GCA_011524675.1 Cytophagales bacterium | reverse complement strand
AGTGAGACGTTATATATTTCAAAGTCTAGCTTCTCATCATCTTTAAAGCTTTTTCCTAGTCTCTCAATGATGACTTTATCGTCAAATACATCTATCAGTTTGTATTGTTGCTGGTCAATGCTGAACTTTTTGCCTGTATTGTGTTTTAGCATTTTTGCGTAGTGATAGCCAGTAATACAAGAGATATTGAAAACACCTTGTACATCTATCTTATCTGCTTTGTGAAAGCTATTGTTATAGTCCATTGTATAATAAAGTATGACAGAGTCATTTCTAGTACGATATCCACATGAAAAACCTGAGCCTTTGTGTGACGTTTTTTCTCCATTTTTGAATACCTTTATTCCTTCAAATTCTTGTTTCATATGTCCTATGTTATTGAAATAATGTTTCAATTTATCATTGGTTAATAATGCTTTTGAAGTAAAATAGAGTTTGAATGCCCCAGTGTCTCTTTCAAATTTGATTTCAAAGTTTTCTTCTAGCTCGATTACTACCTTTCTCACTTCACTTACATCAATATCTACATCTTTCAATTTTTGATCAAAGTCAAGTTCTCTTTCAATAAAATCGTACTCCGTCATAGGCGCAAAGAAGGTGATACATTTATCATGGCTTTCTAGGCCTGTAGAGCAACTCAGTAAGAGTGCAGTGAGTGTTAAAAAGAGCGTTTTTGTGATGAGGTAGTTTATGTTAATTGTTGCCATGGCAGATGATGTTAAAGATTTTTTGATGATGTGCAGATTCAATTAATTTACCTACGAAATTCTTTCTGTGGACTTGTGGTATTTCTATTTGGAGAATATCTCCATATTCAAAGTCTTTGATGAAATTTTCAAGGTTCAGTGTCCTACTATTTTCAAAAGTAAGTTCTTTTTTTACTTCTCCTTTTGAAATCTGTCTGCATATAACCTTCTTTAGTATATACCTTGAATCGCGTGGTAAGAAGGTTTTTAGGAAATAAGGAGGTGTAGTATGT
>WTJX01000526.1:0-10038 GCA_011524675.1 Cytophagales bacterium | reverse complement strand
GTCTTAGTATTCCTTTATCTATTGCAAAAGAGATATCCTCAAAATCTTCTAGCTTTATAGAGAGAAGATTCATACAGTTTTCTTTTAGGATGAACGAATTGATGGTATAATCTATATTGATAAGTCTATCTTTAAATATAAGCGTGTCAAATTTTTCGCGTATATCTTGATTCTCATTAATTTCTTCTTCTCCAAAAAACTGTGGAAAAGCAAAATAAGGGAAGCATAATAAAGGTAATAATAGAAGTCTTTGCATTGTGTGTTGTTTTTATTTATAATCAAACTTTTCTTTGAAAGCCTTTACGATTTTTAAGGTTTTTTCTGGGCTTAGTTCTTCTAAGCCACTCACTTCAAATGACCTTTTTTTACCATTAACTCTAAACCTAAGGTAAGCCCTCTTGCCATAACTAAGCTGAAAATCAGAGACGTCTTTCCATTCTAATAAACCAGACCTAAACGTTATTCCTTTTTCATCTAAGATCATAACAGGTTCATCACTTTGACATTGTGCGTAAGCTTTTAGTGTGCTGTAAGCAGTAAGAACACCCAATGCTGAAAAGATTAGTTTAGGGTATTCATTTGAGGAAATAGATTCTACTAGAAAGAAAAAAGAAACCAATAATATCAAAATCCCTATAAATAAGTTTTCAGGTGCTTTTTTCGCTTTTATTTCAAAAGGTGTTTTGATGATCATATCGATAGTGTAACTTAATTGTAATCTCTTTCTTTTTCGCTTCAGCTTTATGGTTAACGTTATCTTAAATTTATTTTTCCTAGATGTTCAGCTAGGTATCCCGAAAATCAGACTAAAATTAAAAATAATTTCATATAGTTTAAGTGTTTTTATGGAATTTTATTTCGTATTTTGCATCTACCTAAGACCAGAGGTTTTAAGAGTAAGGTTAAGCCTTCTAACAGTAAACTCCTAACTGTAAAAAACTTTTTTGTATTTCATAGGTTAGTAAAGTGTCTGAGTATTCATGTGTTCGAGTGTTCAAGTTGAAAAAGCTTTGCGCAATGAGCTAAACCCAACTTTTAACCTTCAACCTTCCATCTTTTACTACTTGTTTTCATTTACTATGAAAAAAAAGACCCTTTTTTACATTCTCGTTTTTCTTACCGTTTTGGCATGTACCAAAAGAAATGCGCTACCTCCTGTAGTTTCCAATACTGACTGGAAAACCAAAAGCATAGCTCCGTATCCACAACAGCTCAATGGTGATGCTGACAGTGGTTTTTACTACCTAAAGAATGGCTCATACTTAGGTACGGGTATTCCTTATCGCTTAGTAAAGAAAACCGTAGAGCGCAATAATGAAAGGTTTGTTCGTCGCGCTCGCTTAGTGTCTAAGCATAGCTATGCCGTATTTGAGACAGAGCAGGGCTGTAAGGTTATGAATGGCACATGCTTTAGCTGTCATTCGTCAAAGCTAAATGGAGAGCTAGTCTTGGGCTTGGGCAATTCATTGAATCATAGTCAAATAAATCTCATCATACCTTCAATGGTGATGGACTTTGGGATTAGAAAGATTTACAGAAAAGATACAGCTACCTTAGCTTCTTACGATGAATTTGGAAAAAACTTTAAGCATATGGCACGCTACATACATACCAATAACCCAGTAGTAAATCCTGCCGCTCGCATTGCAGAAGCCTGTATGCAATATCGCAATCCCGACGACCTAAAGTACACTCCCACACCTCAGTACGACATGAGAAAATACAATATAGCAAGTGATATTCCTGCACTTTGGCATTTACAAAAGAAAAATGCTCTCTATTACACAGGAGTAGGACGCGGAGACTTTACCAAGCTGCTCTTTCAAGCTTCTGTTTTAGGCATAAAAGACAGTGCCGCAGCAAGGAAAGCACAAGAAAAGTTTGTGCATGTAGTCGCATGGATACGATCGCTACAACCACCCAAATACCCACAACAAATAGACAGTAGCCTAGTAAGTATTGGGAAGACGATTTATTTGAATAGCTGCAAGCATTGCCACGGCACGTATGATGCACCAGAGCAATATCCCAACAGATTGGTGGCAATAGATGAAGTAGGAACTGACCCTCTCTATGCCAGTTATGCTATGGATAGTAAAATAGTAGGCTGGTACAATAAAAGTTGGTTTGCCAAGTCAAGCCCTCATTCATGGTTTGAACCCGAAAAAGGCTATGTAGCACCGCCACTAGACGGTATTTGGGCTACTGCCCCTTACTTTCATAATGGCTCAGTGCCTACCGTCTATCAAGTACTCAATAGCAAAGCACGACCAAAAAAATGGAAACGTCCCAAGAACTCACAAGACTACGACTGGAACAAGCTAGGGTGGAAGCACAAAGAAAAGAAGTTGATTTTAGACAAGTGGGTTTATGATACTTCGCTCCCCGGTTATGGCAATCAAGGACACCGTTACGGAGACCACCTTAGCGAAGCGCAACGCCTCGCCTTGATAGAATATTTGAAGACGCTCTAACTTTAAGGTCCTTATGTCTGTACGTCAATACGTCTTTACGTTCTTTCGTCTTATGTCTTAAAATCGTAAATAGTCAATCGTCCAACTGTAAATTGCTATGCCACTTCCGTGGAATAAAATCATGTGCTAACGTCTTTACGTCAATACGTCTTTATGTCCTTACGTTTTTACGTTCTGATGTTTACGGTCTTTTGTCTTAATCCTATAATCGTAAAGTAGCGTTAATTCGGAATGATTTTAATACACATTCCAGGTGCTGATATATCTTGTGGGTCTCCAGCCATTTTTCCTATCTCTTCAATTAAATCACCAGAAAGAACTATTTGTTTTTTCTTAATAGCAACTTTTTTTGTAATGTCAATGGCTTTCTCTGACAATAAATCTTGACCGTAAATGGTTATTTTTTTAGGTAAGTTTTGTGTCAGTTCTAGCGTTAATGATTCATAATAACCAAAAATTCCAATGGTTTTGTTTATTTCTACTTCTTTTAACGTAATGTTTGCTTTTGGGTGTATCCAACTATTTGTAGGTGTTACTCTCCCCTCAGTAGCGATTGCAATTGCTCCGTTTGGAAATTTTGACGCCATGACATAAGGGTGCATTCCATTTGTTTTAACTTCTGGTAAAGGAATATTACGCGTCATAATTGCTGGGGCACTTTGTCTTACCATTTTTCCGTGTGTTGCTTTATACCAAGTATGATTTGCCTCAAATATGATACTATCAATTAAGTTTTTCTCAGAATGCAAATAAGTGCCATATCCTGCAGGCATAGGTGGAGCAATTCTTTGCCACAAGGCTAACCTGTCCATTTCATTTAACCGTTTGTCAACGTGACGATTACCTGCAATTTGTAAATGGAAGTCATTCCCTTTATACATTCTTGGTGTATTCATAGGATGTCTTTTTGCTGCTACTAAAAGCCCTAAACCAGCGGCTATATTACAATCATCTTGAATGTTTAAAAGAGCTTTATATTCATTGTTGCCTGCTGTCTGAATCAAAATATCGTCAATGCGTTGCAATGTTGTCGTACTGACCAATAGCGGGGCTGCATCATAGGTTCTGAATACGTCCGTTTTTTTAATCACTTCTAAGGTTGTCTTTACTTTTTTTGTGGTTTTGTTTAACGTAGTTCCAGCTCCTGCTTGCAGATTTTGAGATATGCCGTTCTTACTATAGACTGAACCATAATAGGTTAAATTAGGGATGTTCCAAGATGGGTTTATGGCACCTGCTCCAGTGATATGCTCAAGAACTAATGCTGGATAAATCTCTTCTTTTATTTTTGAGGAATAAAAATGTTTTATATCACCACCATCAATTTTCCAGTATTCGATCCCTGCATACTTGCTCCACTCTACAAGTTTTCTCATTTCTTTCTCCGAAGGATCTCCTCTCACCCACAGTCCAAGCCCTTTCCATCCTAAAGCCTTAATGTCCATGTTCATTTGCTTTATTTTTTCCTTTGGCTCCATATGAGCATAGCTAGGAAAATCAATGGTGTCCATCATTAATGTAAAGAAGGTGTTTTTAGCAATGTTTTTATCTTGCCATCCGTGGTCAATTACGAAATAATAATCACTTCTAGTTTTTGGAAGCATTACTACAGCCATGCCTTGTGTCCCAAAGATGTTTTCTTCGTTTAATCCTTCTCTTGCTGCTGTATTAGTGTAAACAGTTGCAGCACTAGGATTTGTTACCTTTTGTCCTTTACGTATGAGATAGTTTTGCCAGTACCATGTACACCAGTAATTTGGCGTTGTGCCCACTTCGTTTGGTACTAGACTTGGGATGTCTTTTCCTTTACTAAAGCTAAATAAGCTGGATATGATAAGTGTTATTGTAAATATTTTATTCATTGGATTATTTTACGCGGCTAATTAGTGTTAAAATACACTTACAAAGTACGGAGAAATAATTGTATTTTTTAAATTTATTTAAAAAAAGTTTAAGGAATATACACTAAGTACTTATAAGTAGTGGTTTTGGGTGTTTTAGCATTGCCTATACTTTGTGTCTATCTCTTGTTCTATAAGGCGGATAGTCTTACGATGTCTTATTTACAGGGGTTTTACGCCATGATTCTATTCCCCGAAAGGGAAAAAAGAAAAAGATATTTTGAAAAGAGTGGACTACTCACCAATTTGAAGCGTGGAAAAAGAATTATTCTAGCACAAACGGACTAACTATTACAATGCGTAAAAAATTGGTAAACCATTCAATACGTTGTATCAATAGTGTTGTGCGCTTCCGCTCTTGGAGACTTATCTGTAAAAGAGTTAAACGATTGGGGGAAGTAACGGATAATCATATTAATTTATCTTCTTAGCATGGATGATTTTGTGTTTAGTGCCCAATAACTCTTTCCCTCCTACTTCTATCATCGCTTCATATTGTTGAGGTAACTCCCCTCCGAATTGTTTTTTTAATTCTTCCGTAAAGGTAGGAGTATATAAAATACTTTGCATATAATTTCGAGACATAATATCACCAGAAAGTAAAAACAATAATTGGTTGCCTTGAATATCTAGACATTTAAAAATAAGAAAATAAGCTTTTCTATTTTTATTATGTTTTACTCGCTGCCAATGGTAGTGTAGCGTGTCTTTTTGTGAAATAATAGAAGTAGTGATTACACCTACTTCAGAACTATTGAACCTAAAACTAGACATGTCAAAATAGTTCTTTAACTCCCCCATACTCCCTTCTCCAAAAGAACCTAAGAAAAGGATATCATGATTGTTTGTTTTTTTTACGTGAAAGCTTCTGAGGATTTCACTAGTCTTTCCTAGTGTCTCAAAACTGTTTTGAAGCTTAAGGCCAAAGCTCCACATCGAAGGATCTATGTAAGAACGATTAGTCATAGAGATTTTTCTTTCTGGATATTTTTTAATGAAATGTACCATTCTATTTAGCTCAGAAGGCAATTCTCTTTTAGTGTCCAAAATATAGCGATACCTTCCTAGTTCAGGATCATACTCTCTATAAAAGTAAAGTTCACTTATGGCTATTTTCAAAGAAGAGGTGCTTTCATATATTGTTTGAAAGATTTCTGGAAGTATAGGTTTTGGAGGTCGCTCATGTAATTTTTTAAAACTAATAACATTAAAAAAAACAGATAGTGTAAGTGCAGCGACTCCTGCATAAATGATTTTTTTCCCTTTAAGTGTAAGCTTGTTTTTGGACTGTTCTAGTATTGTAAGTTTTACTTTGTAGGTGCCTTTGGGTATGGATAATCGTTCCTTTATTTTTTTTCCTTCGGTAAGGTAGTATAGCTCTAATTTTTTTCTAAGGCTGAAGATTTGTGCTCGTATAAAAGAATCTTGGGCATTGTAAATCTCTTGAGAATGATCTAAAACCTCTAAGGCAATGGTTGTAGATTTTGGAGTCTTTCCTTCTTTCTCTTGTGTTACTAAGTAGCGAAGTATTTTGATGAGAAGCTCTTGTTTAGCAAAAACTTCCGTTTTTTCTAAGGCATCTATGGCGGCAAACTTTTCTTCTATCAAAGACATAAGGAATTAGTATGTGATTTGTTTTTTTGAACGCTTAAAACTACTGCAAAAACGTGTTAAAACAAATTTAATACACATCAATGCTTACAAAACACCCTTTTATTGAGTTGGTTTAAGCATCGCAAGCAATTATAGTTATCTGCATTTTGCTTACTGAAATACTTAACACTTTAAATATTTATAATTATGAGAAATTTTATATTTACATTCATTCTTTTATCCTTTTCATATTTTTCATTTTCAAAAACAGTAACGGTAAATGTTTCTGGTACATATGATGGTTCGCAACTTGATGTAGGAGGAAGAACAACCCTTTATATTGGAGACTCTATTATTTTTAATGTTGTAGTGGGTGACCTTGTTCCTACTAGTGGAACTGACACAGACGTAGATACAATCTCTACATCTATCAGACTGAGGTGGGTAAGTGTTGTTGATGGTCCTGCTAGTTACGATGTTGGTCTAGTAGGGTTAGGTAAAACAGGTGCTGCTACTAACGTAATCAGTGCAGATCAAAAGATTACTGCTGTTAAGTTAGTAGAAGGCAGAACTAATCAAATATATGTTGTATTCACTGGAGGGACATCAGCTACTTATGCACCTGGAGGGTCTAATTATATTTCTGCAAGTACTCAGGTCATCTCTAATGTTGGTAATGATATTTTTGCCGAGGGAAACGGAGTACAAATAAATAACCCAGTTTCTAATGGTCAACTTTCTATCCAATTAGATGGCGGAATCTCTTCCTTAGCTCTTGAGTTGATAACTCTCGAAGGCGAAGTAGTAACATCTTTTGAGTTAGAAAAAACAGCAACAATTGATGTTTCTCATTTGAACGCTGGAATGTATCTTTTACGAGATAGAAATACGTTGAGCATAAAGAAAATAATTATTCAATAGCATAGCCTTTTTCCTGAGAGTATAAAATATGCTCTCAGAAAAAAGATTTTACTAACTGTTTAGGACAAGTCTTGAGTTGTCTTGAACAGTTTTAAATACATTTATTTATGAGATTAATTTTTATGTTAGCTAAAAGAAGTATGAACTATAGTAATTTTTTTGTTGCGGGTGCATTTTTACTCACGTTGTTTTCTTTTAAGAATTCAGTAGAGAAATACAATGCTTTTTATCCAGACGAGTTATGGAAAGATAATAATGGTGTGCATATCAATGCGCATGGGGGTGGTATGTTGTATCATGAAGGGCTTTATTATTGGTATGGAGAGCATAAGATAGCAGGGACAGAAGGGAATAAGGCGCATGTAGGAGTTCATGTTTATACATCCAAAGATTTATATAATTGGACAGATCAAGGAATAGCCTTAAGTGTAGATAGTGAAAATACAAAATCAGACATTGCCAAAGGTTGTATACTAGAAAGACCCAAAGTGATATACAATAAGAAGACGGGTAAATTTGTGATGTGGTTTCATTTAGAACTGAAAGGGATGCGATATACTGCTGCACGCTCAGGGGTTGCCGTTGCTGATAGTCCTACAGGGCCTTTTACCTTTGTGAAGTCTTTAAGGCCAAATAAAGGGAAATGGGCTGTTAATGCTAAAGATTTTCATAAACAAACAATTTCATCGGCAAGTACCGTGACTAGAAGTACGCTTCATGGTATCAGAGATCCTCAAAAAATAGATTCTTTAAATGTTATGGGAAGAGACTTTAAAGGAGGACAGATGGCTAGAGATATGAACTTGTTTGTTGATGACGATGGTAAAGCGTATCATATCTTTTCATCCGAAGAAAACACTACAACACATATTGCCGAATTGAGCGATGACTATCTTTCTCATACAGGAAAGTACGTTCGTTGTTTTGTAGGGATGTATATGGAAGCACCTACCTTGTTCAAAACGAGTAAAGGGAAATATTATTTTATTGGTTCGGGCTGTACAGGTTGGAGACCAAATACTGCAAGGTCAGCTGTTGCAGACGATTTGTTTGGTCCTTGGAAGAGATTGGGCAATCCTTGTGTTGGAGAGAAGGCTAAAACGACTTTTGATTCTCAGAGTACCTATGTCCTTCCTGTACAAGGGAAAAAAGATACTTTTATATTCATGGCAGACCGATGGACACCAAATAATGCTATTGATGGAAGGTACATTTGGCTTCCTATATACTTTGAAGGAGAAAAGCCACAAATAAAATGGCTAGACAAATGGAGCTTGTAATCTAAAACAGAACTAAAAACCACTCATTTTTTTAAGCTACAATTATTTTTGTCTGCCTACTTATTTTAAAGTATGAATGATTGCATATTGTTATTTTTTTGTGTATTATTGTATTATATACATTATGGTATTTATATAGACATAAGATTTTTTTATATATGCAAAAGTTGATTTTAAAAACAATAACGCCTCATTTTTTCTCTTTCCTTGTACTTTTTAGTTGTTTATACACAGCTCACGCAGAGAATTTATCTACATTAGCTAAAAACAAAGGAGCTAAAAAGCCAAATATCATTATTGTGATTACAGATGACCAAGGTTATGGTGATTTGGGACATCATGGGAATACGGTCATCAAAACACCTACCCTTGATGAATTTTCTAAAGAAGCATTGAACTTGACAAATTATCACGTAGGTACTACTTGTGCCCCTACGAGAGCAGGGCTCATGACAGGGAGGAACTGTAATAGGAATGGTGTATGGCATACCATCATAGGGTCTTCTATTCTGAACAAAGAAGAGGTAACCATTGCTGACGTATTGCAAGATAAAGGATACGAGACAGGTATGTTTGGGAAATGGCATTTGGGAGATAATCACCCTTTCCATCCTCATGAAAGAGGATTTAAAACAGCGTTCTATCATGGTGGTGGTGGAGTAGGTCAAACGCCTGATTATTGGAACAATGACTATTTTGATGATACTTATTGGCTCAATGGAAAGCCAGTGAAAAAGAAAGGCTATTGCACGGATGTTTGGTTTGATGCTGCCATAGACTTTATTGCGTCAAACAAAAAAAAGCCTTTTTTCTGTTATTTGAGTTTGAACGCACCTCATGCGCCTAATAATTTGCCTAAAGAATATTATGATATGTACAAAGATGAAAGTTCTATATCAGAAATTCAGAAGCGATTTTATGGTATGATTACCAACATAGATGACAATTTTGATAAGTTGTTGCGCAAGGTTGATGATTTGGGTATTGCTGACAATACGATTGTTGTGTTTACCACCGACAATGGAACATCAAAGGGATATGAAAGAGCTAAGAAAAATAATCCTGCTCTAGGATATAATGCAGGGATGCGTGGTATCAAAGGAAGTGAATACGAAGGAGGGCATAGAGTCCCATTTATCATGAGGTGGCCCAAAGCTGGCTTGAATGAAGGGAAATCATTGGGGCAGTTGGTAGCGCATGTAGATATATTGCCTACGTTTATGGGTTTGATAGGAGAGGAGTACCGTTCTACAAAAACAATGGATGGTATAGATGTGAGTGCCTATCTTCTCCATCGTAAAGATAAACTACCCCATAGATACTTGGTTACAGATACACAAAGAATACAGTTTCCTAGAAAAGGAAAAAACAGTTGTGTGATGGATGACGATTGGAGATTGATTAACGGTAAAGAGTTGTATTACATTCCTAAAGACCCAGGGCAAAAAAATGATGTTTCAAGTGAAAACGCTGAAAAAGTAAAAGAAATGAATGATTTCTATGAAACATGGTGGTCAGATGTCATCAAAGAATCAAAGTATTCTGTGATAGAGCTAGGTTCTACAGATGATGGAGATGTCTTGACTTGTCATGATGCGCGTTTACCTAAAGGTCTTCCCGCTTGGAATCAAGGCGTTGTCAGAAAAGGTAAAAAAATGATCCCCGGTCCTTTTTTAGTGAATTTTGTGGAGGCGGGGACATATAGATTTTTTCTGAGGAGATGGCCAAAGGAAAGTGGCTTGGCAATTGGTGCTCCTTCTAATGATGGTAGACCAGAAACATTATATACATTGGCAGTAGTAAACGGTGTAGCCTTACAATTTAGAAAAGCTTATATAGACATTGGCGGTACTGTCAAGTCTGTAGAGG
>WTJX01000508.1 GCA_011524675.1 Cytophagales bacterium | reverse complement strand
ACTGTCATATATCAAAGAGACTTTTGTAGGTAAAGATGAAATCATTGACATCTTGGGCATAGGCTTATTAGCAAAAGAAAATGCCTTTTTACTAGGACCTCCAGGCACTGCCAAAAGTGCTATCATCAGACTACTATCGGATTGCATCAAAGATGGAAGAAACTTTGAGTACCTATTAACTCGTTTTACAGAACCAAATGAGATTTTCGGTCCTTTTGATATACGAAAACTAAAAGAGGGCGAGTTAATCACAAATACTGAAGGTATGATGCCTGAAGCCTCTATGGTCTTTTTGGATGAGGTATTCAACGCCAATAGTGCTATCCTCAATAGTTTGTTGATGGCACTAAATGAAAAAATATTCAAACGCGGAAAGCAAAAAATTCACCTTCCCGCTTTAATGTTTGTAGGAGCGAGTAATCTATTACCCGAAGATGAAGCCCTACATGCTTTGCTTGATCGCTTTTTGATTAGAGTAAAATGCGACTACGTACAACCAGACTTATTAAAACAAGTATTGGATGCAGGTTGGAAACTTGAGAAAAAGACTGTTGAAGAAAAACCAACAATACTACCAGAAGAAATAAAAGAACTTCAAAAGATGTGTAGAGAAGTAGAGCTTACGGATATACAACAAGAATACGTAAGCTTGATACATAGCCTTAGAAATACTGGTGTAAATATTTCTGATAGAAGAGCCGTCAAAATCCAAAATTTGATCGCTGCTAGTGCCTTGATATGTGGACGAAAAAAAGCCATTCTCTCTGATTTATGGGTTCTTCGTTATATATGGGACACCGAAGAACAGATAGAAATCATTGCTGGCATGGTAAACAACACCTTGGAAAAAGAAGAAATGAATGAGGCGCACCCACAAGCATCTACTGACCAACTACCCAATGCTGAACAGTTGGCAAAAGAGGTAGAAGATTTAAAAACAAAATGGCTTGACACTACAACTACAGGAGAAGAAAAAAATATAATCAAAGACAAACTGAGGTACATACAAACTAGAAGCAAATGGATAAAACATTCGGAACATAAAACCCACCTTAATACACAAATCGAAAACTTATGGAAAGAGATGTTACAAACAGTCTAAACAACTACTTTTTTGCCATCAGAAAAGAACAGGAACACCTTTTGGCAGACATAAGAAATTGGGCATCCATAAAGGTAGCCTTTGATGAAGATATGATTTGGATGACAGGCTTGAACTGGAATCAAATTCAATCTTCAACAGTGAAAGGCATACCGCATGCTTATCGTTGGTATGAGAAAGAAGGAATGCTATACAAGCTAGGTAGTGTACTACCCGACAGAAAAAGTCCTTCTTTCTTATGGACTCCTATAAAACGTGCCTTGAAAGTTCAGCTACCTGATTATAACTGTAACTTTTTTGGTATTGAAAATGGATTAACTATCTCAATGATAGAAACAAAAGAACCTAAAGAGATAAGTGTTGTATGTTGTAAACTTGAAATACTCCAAAGCTACCTCCGCACAGCTCCAAGTGTACGTTTAAAAAACATGCAATGGTGCATCGTCGATAATGAAATGGCATTAATCATGGGTACTCCTTTGCTTCCCTTGCCTACCGAAGATTACTGGGTTAGAAAAAACTTTATCTTTCCGGTAGGTTATGATTTAGATATTTCATTATTGCAAAGAGAAATAGACGAAAAAATAAATCCAACAGCACAGTATTGGGTCGTTTGGAATCATGATGCTAGTTACTTCCTCATTGAAAAAGGCAACTTAGCCCCATTATCACTTAGCTCCTTCAAAGCAAGCTTAAAAAATTTATCTGATGAAAAATAACTATTTCACTTCATACAATAATTACTTTTGGCAATGGGAAGAATGGAATGAAGTCATTGCTATTCCTAATGATAGCACTCTTATTTATAAAGAACAACTGTTAAACATCATCCAGTCATTAGCACCATTTGGACTTCCCCCATTGGGTTCTTTACTTATGGTTCATGCCGCATTGAATCAAAGAGGAAGAGAGAGGATTGATAGTATTTATGCTATCATATCAACGAAGACAAAAAATAAGGAAGAGGAATTTAAGGCCTTTAGCTTTTTAAGGCTTCTATTTGACATACCCGAAGAATACAAAAAAGGAGAGAAGCTTGTTTATTTACTCAAAAGTATCTTTGAAGGCTGTCACTATCATCTATCTATCAAAAGTTCAAAAATAGTGGCTGAATTCTCTGATGAGAGCACATTTACAATGAGTAAACCAATAGAGGTATCTCAAGAACTTATAACAAAAGAGCTTAGAGTGTTGAGTATCCTATATACTAAACTCCCCTCTGTAAAAGAGATTTTAGCAAAAATAACCTCATTGCCTCAAGTAGAAGAAATAGATGAAGAACAGCTACAAACAGAAAACACTTCTGATAATTTTATAGAAACTGTCATCGAAAATGAAAAGCTATATCCTATAGGAATGATGGCAAAATACTTGACGGCTGGCTTTCACATTCCTTTTTATCAAAGTCTCCCTAGCAGTCAACCTTTGGGCGGTGTAGCCGACATCACCAATAAAGGAGAGTTTGACAAATTACTCATCACTGAGTTTGCCAATGAGGATACCGTTTTCCTTTCCAAAATAGCCAATAATGAGGCATTATACTTTCATAGAGAAGTTCCTCCAACTAATAACCTTAACAAAAGAGTCTTTTTGATAGATATTAGCCTCAAAAACTGGGGATCGATCAAAACACTTTCTTTTGCAAGTATGATTGCTATTGCCAAGCATAAAAAAGCAAACAATGAAAGTCAAGTGTTTCTAGTTGGAGACAAATGTAAGCTGGTCGATGCTAATACACTTGATGGCATCATTGAAGCAATTCAGCGTGTAGAAGCGTGTATGGATGCAACAGAAGGGTATCGTGCATTTTTTGAAAACCACTACCACGCTCATGATGAGTTATTTTTACTGGGCAGTAAAGCATCGCATGAATTACCTTCTTTGCAAAAAATAATCTACGAACATCAAGCAAAAGTCAACTTTTGGATTCAAAGTGAAGCGGATGGAGAGATAAATTTATACAAAAATCAAAATGCAAGAAAAAAGCATGTACAAAGACTCATTGTTCCTTTAGCCAAAATGTATGAGCGTAAGAAAAATAAGGAAACAACAAATAAACCATCTTATGATGACTTCCCTCTTCTTTGTCCAAACCCTGTCGGATTCAAAGAATTGTTGTATTTAAATGATGGTACAG
>WTJX01000247.1 GCA_011524675.1 Cytophagales bacterium | reverse complement strand
TATCATTATTCTCTTTTAGGTAAGTCGCTACTTTCTTCAATTCGTCTATCGACTCATTTATCACCTTATATGAGTTGTTTGTATAATATATAGGCTTAAAAACACTCTCATGTACCGTAGTAATGTTAGATGCTTCTAACTCTTGTATCCTTTTTTGAATTTCTTCCTTCGTAGTAGGTACTGTAGTGAAATATTTCTTACCTAACACAGCAGTTTCTTTATCATCATCGTGTTTTTTACTGCCTGTGGACAAAGCTTCGTGGGATGGAATGTTCTTAGCAAAAGTTTCCTCTCCTAACTTTTTAGATTCATCTTTAGCCTCAGTATAGTTAGGGCTTGCATGATCTGTAGTTTTAGAATTATTATTACTGTCCGTAAAACTAGAATTAGTACCTTCTATGTTACTCCCTGTAAAATTAGGGTTTGAGCCTTCTGTGTTACTAGTATTCAAAGGATCATCCTTCCCTGCTGTACCTCCTTGAGCTATATATACTTCTTCTATATCTACTACAGGTATTACTTTCTGTTTAGGTAATTCCTTTGGATCGAGTAATACGGTGATGACAGTATCTTTCATACCCAATAAAACTTCTTGTTTTTTCTGACCATAATTATCATTGGAAAGCTCCACTAACAATTTGTGATTGGAATGAAAATCAGAGACATATTGCCCTTGCTGCGTATTGACTGTTTTTATTTTCTCATCATTGGCATAGAAATCTAAGGCTACAGTATTTAAAAGATTATTCGTTTTAGCGTCCTTCACCAATAGTTTAAGTTCTACATCGAAAACAACATCTTTTATAAAGGTTACTTTGTATATATCGTCCTTTCCTAGTCCGCCTTTTCTGTCAGAAGAAAAATATCCTTGTTTCATTTCTTTATCCATTGTCAAAGAAAAATCATCATATTCGCTATTGAGCGGGACTCCTAGGTTTTGTACATTAAGTTCTTGACCATTATAAAATTTGGCTCCATACAAGTCTAAGCCTCCCAATCCATTAACTCTATCTGAAGAGAAAAAGAGTACTTCTTCACTATGATAAAAAGGAAAAATCTCATTACTAATGGTATTGATTTCAGGACCTAAGTTTACAGGCTCTCCCCATTCACCGTTTTGTTTTTCTACTTTATATAAGTCCATCCCTCCATAGCCTCCATCTCTGTTTGATGTAAAATAGAGTGTCTTGCCGTCTGTTGATATACTCGGGTGAGCAGAGATAGAATGCTTATCATTGAAAGATAATTTCTCAGGTTTAGACCATTTGTCTCCCTCCTTTTTTGAAACCACTACTTCCAATACAGAAGTAAGCGTCTTGTCTATATCGTAAGTAGTATTCTTGGTGAAATACATTTCATTTCCATCTGCAGAAAAACAAGCTGCATCTTCATTCTCTTCTGACTTGAAACCTACATCCCAACGTATAGGCTCTCCAAAGCCTTGATCTTCATCTAATTTGTCTGCGGTATAAAACTCATAATAATCTTCTCCAGTCCAAAGGTTCTTGTGCTTACTATTCCCTTTTATTTTCCTAGAAGAAACAAACAATAATTTTTCTTGTCCTTTTTCTTCAAATATAACTGGTGCATGATCGATATACTTAGAGTTTATACTCATGGTCTCTATCTTATATGAGCCTCTATTTTTGTTGAGCTGAGTTAAAAAATCTTGGTTAAAAGTAGGGTGTGTTTTTGCATCGTATGATGATTCGTTAGCAAAATACGTTTCCATCCACTTGTTAGCCTCTTCCATCTTATGATTTGCTTTGAGCATTTCTGCATAAGCATAAATATCATCATTAGTATGCTCTTTTCTGTTCACAAGGTATCCATAATTAATCATGGCTTGATCGTATTGATGCAACAACTTGTGACTATGCGCCAAATTGCGCAGTACAGATGAGTCTCCACTAGACAATGATTTCTGATATTCTACGATTGCGTCTTTGTAAGCAAAATTATTATAAAAAAGATCTCCTTTTTTCTTAGATGAAGCATGTGCTATAGACGCTACAAGCAAAAGAATGAGACCGATCAGTCTTTTAGGTAAATTCATAATAGCGATAAGGATAAATAGGTTTTACTTGTTTAATAATATAATAAAGAATCACTACACCAGCATAATTCTTATTAGAAGAATCTTGGTGAATATACTTTCTTCTTCTTGTCTTTTGCATTCAGGTCTAAACCTAACATAATTTCATGAGAGCCTGCAGTTTGAGTATTCAATACATTCAGTGGGTAATCATAAGCATAGCCTATTTTGACCCCATCGTCTAACCAGTATTGGAATACTGCTCCTATTTCTGGCGTAAAACGATACGTTAAGCCTACCAAAAAACGATCATGAAATATAGCTGCTGGGCTTATATCCATATGGTAAGGCACACCTTCGGATGCTCTGAGTAAAACAGTAGGCCTCAACTGTATGTTTGGAGAAACCCTAGCGATATAACCTGCAATGGCATAATAATATATTTGAAGCTCTTGTATGTTTTCTGTAAACTCAGACTTAAGCATACGCGGAATAGAAAAACCTACATACATCTTATCTGAATAGTAGTATGCTCCAGCTCCAATGTTAGGTTTAATTTCAGAAACTGTACCTGTCAATATTTGATCACTTTGATCTCTAATCACAAGCTCATTAAAATCAGTTCTAAACTGTGCAAAACCCAACTTCAAGCCAAAAGAAAGGTTTGAACGTCTATCAATAGGCAAATGATATGCGGCATCTGTATTGACATACAATTGTGTGGTTGGACCTTGAATATCATAGGTAATAGAAGCACCCAAGCCCATTTGCTGTGCTACAGGTGAATGCAATACAATAGAATGAGTGATAGGAGCACCACCGTCAAAGCCTACCCACTGGAATCTGCTGATAGCCGCAGCAGAAACACCTTGCTTAGTACCAGAATAAGCTGGATTTATAGACAAAGTATTAAAGGCATACTGACTAAATAATGGATCTTGTTGTGCATATAGCGACTTGATGCTTGCTATACAACACATCAAAATGAGAGCTTTTTTTAGTATAAGTTTCATGAGTTTAAAATCTGAATTTATGTTTTAATCATTCCCTTGTGTGGTGAGAGCTACTTTAACCTTCGTTTTTTCGCTCCCGCCGTGCAGGTTTCATGTGTTTAAAAATGTGTTCAAGTGTTTATGTATTCATGTATTCAAGTTGATAACTATCTGTTATTCAACATATTATATATATTTTAATCATGATCCTCC
>WTJX01000637.1:1634-11060 GCA_011524675.1 Cytophagales bacterium | reverse complement strand
TTGTTGTCTTTGTTTACAATATGCACACAAGATTTTTTAATTGACCTAACATCAAAATTGTGTGCATCTACAAATTCCATGATAATGATCCTAAATAAGTTTTCATAAGCAAGTTTTGGAGCGCTTACAAATGGCAAACAGCATAGCAGTGAGTGCAACTTAGATGAGGCTTTGTCAGCAGAAATACCTGTGCTAAATATATCGAACATTTTTTGTTTTAACTCTTCGTCTTGTTCGTAAACGATAGTGTTTTTACTGTTGTCCAATAAGTCCGCTGGGTTGATATATCTAGTTAACGGGACTACTTTTCCATTTAATTTTAAGGCATAGCCCATGACCAGAGCATCAGGGTTACAAGGGACAGGAATCAAATCATCCGGTTGAAAAATGTTTGCTTGCTCTAATATCTTACGTCTCACTTCTGTGAGTGTTATTCTGTCTGTTTGTTCATTGAAATTTTCGAGCCTACCAGCGATTTGAGTTGGCTGAAAAGTTACACCCCTTACACATTTTTGTTTTAACGCATAATCTATGATTTTGCCAATTTCCATGTCGTTCAATCCTTTTTGCAAGGTAACAACCAATGTAGTAGAGAGATTTAATTTATTAAGGTTTGATAGTGCATTTTCCCTTACCTTCAAAAGGTTTGCCCCCCTCATAGAGGTTAAGACTGAGCTTTCAAAAGAGTCAAATTGAAGATAAATTTCAAAATTGGGTGTATAAGATTTTAATTTTTTAGCAAAGTCGTAGTCTTTTGAAATTTTAATACCATTGGTATTTAACATTAAATGTTTGATAGGTAAGGACTTTGCATAATCTAAGATTTCAAAAAAATCAGGGTGCATGGTGGGTTCTCCACCACTTATCTGGACTACATCTGGTTCTTTTTCATTCTCGACTATTGTATCTAACATTTTTTTCACCTCTTCTACCGTTCTATGCCTACCATAGGTAGGGGAAGAACCTGCATAGCAGGTAGGACACGTAAGGTTACACCTGTCTGTAATTTCTACTACGGTAAGGCATGAGTGTTGTTCATGATCAGTACAGAGACCACAATCATAGGGACAGCCATAGTGTGTTTCTGTATTGAATTTGTAAGGCGTTTCGGATGGTTTATTGTAGTTTCTAATGTTTTTGTAATATTCCTTATCATCTGAGATAAGTACCTTTGATGTGCCATGTTCTGGGCATCTCTTAAGCATAAACACACTATTGCCTTCAAAGACTATTTTGGCATCTACGCGCCTTAAACATTCTGGGCATAGGCTTATGGTATGATCGTAATACGTATATTTTCTAGTGGGCATGTCTTATGGGGTTTGTAAAGATTTTATAATAATAAGCCCAGCAAATAAGGCAGAGCCACTGTATAGAGCTTAAGTGTGCTATAAAGAAGGTATTGGGTTTTATAAATTCAATGATAAACCTAAAACCAAAATAACAAATCATAAAGAGCTTGAATAATGTACCCTTCTTCAAATGAAAGTTTGCGTTTTTGACTCTCTGTAATACAATGAATAATACCAGTAGGTAGATGAGTTCATAGAGTGCTATCGGGTGTCTATTGACATTGTCTCCTAAGTTCATTCCTAATGGAAACTGGGTTTGAATACCATATGTAAACTCTTTAGTTCCACTCAAAAAACAACCTATTCTACCAATAAAAATACCTAGTATAATGGGAAAAGTAAATAAGTCTCCAGAAGAGTTACGCTCTCCGATTATTTTTTTTGCTATTTCAACTCCCATCAGCCCACCAAACAAGCCACCCATAATTGTTTTGGAGTTGAGGATGTCGATGATAGATTTTTCATTCATTACAAGCAAAGGGTTTTCTAAAAGTCCTACTACTCTAGAACCTAAGTATGCCCCCGCAGCTGCTCCTATGATAATAGATAAACGATTATTATCGCCAATGTGATCTACCTCTTTTGATCTGAGATATTTATAATAACGATAACTACAAAAGAAAGCTAAGTACTCAAGAATGAGGTGGATGTTGATTTTAATACCGAATAAATATGGCTCGAAAGGGATTCTCAATTTTCTTTAATTTCTGTTAGCTCCTAATTATGGTTTATAAGTCCTGATAGTTCTTTTAGAATGCTTTGCATATATTCACAGTCCTACATTAAATGTTGGTCAACATCCAAATAAGCGAAAGATGGTTTTGCTTATTTTAATTATAATTCAAATATAATAAAATTTTAATTTCTAAGAAGCATTATTAAAAGGTGGTTTTAAGTAACTTTTTTAGATATCCAATTGTTACAAAAACAAGCTTCTTTTACCGTTGCAGAAGTAGGAAGGGCTGATATCTGATGGATTCATATTAAGAGCAAAAGCTTTTAAGAAGGCTTTAACCAAAACCAAAATTACTTTTATACGTTCTTAGCTTTAGTTTTTTTATTACTTTTACATCATATTTGGAAAGATGTTTTTTCGTATATTTAAAATAAAAATTATGTTCAATATAAATAAAATATCAAAGACAGATTTTCTTTTGCCTAAAAATAATTTTTGGGTTGGCTTCGGCTCTATTCTTAATCTATCAGGTTCTTATTTCAGTTATAATACTTCAAAAACTCCCGAACAAGCTGATTTGAAGTCTTTATTTTCGGATTGGTTAAATGTAGGAAACGATTTTAAAGTTTCTAAAAGCAAGTTTGAAAAAAAATTCCAAAAAGAACTAAAACTAAAAT
This sequence comes from Cytophagales bacterium, assembly GCA_011524675.1. Classification (GTDB taxonomy): domain Bacteria; phylum Bacteroidota; class Bacteroidia; order Cytophagales; family JAAEPT01; genus WTJX01. The sequence continues at coordinate 8,355 of WTJX01000637.1, read as the reverse complement.
AATTATCATTTGTCAAAAAATAATAAGCCCATAAAAACCGAAACTCCCCGAGAACTTCAAGAGATTGAGCAAGATTTAATTGAACTTAATCCTGAAGTGTTTAAAGGTATAAGTCCCCTCAAAAAGTTAGAAATACTGAGAAGTATTTCTATTACCATGATTCAAGAAAAATCGCATTCAGGTCCTTTACCTGACGCTGAATCCTTGGTTCAATACAATTCTGTTATACCCAACGGTGCAGATAGAATCATGGGAATGGCAGAAACTCAGCAAAAACATAGAATCTCTATGGAACATAAAGTTGTCTCAAGTCAATCAAGACAAAGTTTTTTAGGTCAAATTTTCGGATTAATAATTGGTTTGGTTGGAATTGCTAGCGGTACTTATTTGGCTTCTATTGGAGCAACAACTGTGGGAGGGATTATTGCTGGAGGTACTGTTGTAAGCTTGGTTTCTGTCTTTGTTATAGGAAAGAAAGTTCAACAAAAAGAAGAATAGCTAATAATCAATGAAGCTTCAACGTGTTGTCTTAGGTAGTTAAGATAACATTTAGATGATGTTATGTGCCGACATTTTTTTAGAGACACATCAACACCACTTCTTATTCTATACTATATATAACTAGCTATTTCTTGAATTTATGCATTGTGTTAATAGACAAAGGAAAACGCCATTTGACTTTATCATGTTTACCGATTACATCTCGAAATAAGTATTTCGATCGCCCCAAGTAGATGAACAAGGCATAAAAAGAAAGCTTTTTCACACTAACAGTGAAAAGGCATAAAGACTAATTCCCTCCTTTCTTACTATAGCGTATTTTTGTCCGCCTACTTATCTTTGTTGATGTGTTATTATTTTGAATTAGTTTGTATTTATATTTGATAATGAAAAAATTAAAGTAATGAATGAGGTTTTAAGTGGTTAGTGTTTAGAGATTAGTGTTGGATTACGGATTATGAGTGATGAGTTTTTTTAGTGCTTAGTGATGAATGATTAGTCTCTAAATAAGCTTTATTCTTTGTACTAACGACTTTGTACTCAATACTAGCTACTCAAAAGAGCATGATTTTATTCCACGAAAGTGGCAAAGAAGATTAGAGATTAAAGATTAAAGAGGGGTATAGTGTAAATCGGAAAGTTGTGCCTTTATTTAAAGAATGAAGAAATTAAAAAATGAAAGGTTTTTAAGTGATTAGTGTTTAATGTACTTTGTACTAATGACTTAGGACTTAATACTTTGGACTAAAAACGTAGAACTCAATACACTAAGAATGTAAAAATGTGCTGATGTATAGGCTACTTTGCTACTTTAGCTTCTGTTTCTTCTAGGTTGAATATTCCGCTCAATACATCAATGAGGGTATCGGCTTCTCCTCTCTTACAAGCTGCTTTTAGTTCCAATACTGGAAGCTTTATGATTTTTTGAACCATACTTTTGGTTACCATTTCCACCATCTCTGCTTCTCCTTCGTTCATTTTATTGAAGTACTTGCTTATCTCTTCTTTTCTTATTTGCTCTAGGGCTTCTTTGAGTTTATTGATGGTAGGGGAAACGTTCAATTCTTGCGACCACTTCACAAACTCTAAGATGGACTCTTCTATGATCGCTTTTACTTGTGGAATAGCTTGTTCTCTTTTGAGAAGTGCATCCGATGTTTTGTTCTGAATATCATCAATGGTATGCAATAGTACGCCAGATACTGACTCTACGGCTTTGTTGATGCTTGCTGGAACTGAGAGGTCTATAAAATATTTTAATGCAAATGGTGGTAATTGCTCTATCACTTCTTTGGTGATGATAGGTTCGTTTACAGCCACAGAAGAAAGAACGATATCTGCATGAGCAAGCTCTTGGTGTAAGTCTTCTATAGGTTTTGCTTCGTAAGAAAGCTCTTTTGCCAACGCTTCCGTTTTAGCAAAGGTTCTATTCATAAGCGTTACGTGCTTGACTTCATGATCTTTCAAATGTAGGCTTACATCTTTTCCCATTTCTCCAAGTCCCAATATCAATATCCTCGGTTCTATGAGTGCCGTAGAAAGTTCCTCTATCAATTCGTATGATGCATAAGGTACTGAGGCTGCGCCATCGCGAAAAGCTGTTTCTTGCACTACCTTTTTGTTGGTGAAGAAGATACTGTGCATCAATCTGTGCAAGAAAGGACCAGCAAGCTCTAAGTCGGCAGACTGCTGATAAGATTTTTTTACTTGATTGATGATCTGTAAATCCCCTAATACTTGCGACTCTATGCCTATAGCTATATCAAACAGTCTCTTCACTGCTTCTCTACCGTCTAGTATCACAAAATCTTTTAATAAGTCTGGCGATACAAGCGATGCTTTGCTAATAAACAGGGCATTGAAGATGTCTTGAGATAGATTTTGTTCGTGAGAATAAAAGACCTCTGTACGGTTGCAGGTAGAGATGACAATGGCTTCCTGTATCCCTAAGTTCTCTTTGAGGGAGTGCAATAGGTGTGTAGATTGATCAGTATCCAAAGAAAGTAAAGAGCGTATATCTAAGTTTGCCTCTTTGTATGATATTCCGATTGATCTAAAATTACCTAACATGCAGCATTTTTATGGTGAGAAACGTTGTAAAATTACAACAAAAGGGGCTTATTTGAAAGCTATTATGACGGATTTGTCTCAAATGATTCATTTATAGACATAAATAGATTAAATAATAAACTTTTTCTAAGCCCCATACTACTTTGCTAAAGCTCAAAAAAACATTTCGCACGCTCATAAATAACTTTTTGCAAAACCAGTTGGCAAAGCCGATACTCGCTTTGTTGGCAATGATTATTGTATCTGCCTCTTTTTGGTACACCAACAGACTAGTACGTAAAATAGAAAAAGAAGAAAGAAGGGAAGTAGCCTTATGGGCAGGAGCTATAGAACGGAGGGCAGCATTGGTGAAACTAACCAATGAGCTATTTTTGAAGCTTCAAAAGGAAGAAAGAAAGAAAAGTGAATTGTGGGCACTGGGGATCAAAAAGATTTCTGACATTGATAGACCACCACAAGATATAGATTTTATTTTTGAAGTTATTCAAAACAACGAAACAGTCCCTGTCATTCTCACCAATGACAAAGATAGCATCATCACCTTTTTGAACTTAGACAATCCGACACATGCCAATGATGAGCTGCTCTTTATGAAAGACTTATATACTCCTATCAAAATAAACATCTCAAAAGACGAGAGAAACTTTGTCTATTACAAAGACTCTAAACTCTTGACAGACCTTAAGTCTGTGATGAGTGATATTATAGCTTCTTTTTTATCTGAAAGCATTATCAACGCCACCTCTTCACCTGTTATTATTACAGACTCTAGCTTTCAGCAGGTCATCAGGTTTGGTCAGATAGACTCTACCTTGATAGCAAACAATAGCGCAAAGCTTATCAAACAAATGAAGCTAGAGAATAAACCAATAGAAATAAATTTGGGTGGTGGTGTAACTCATTACGTTCTGTACCAAAGTTCTACCCTGCTCAAGCAATTACGCTATTATCCTTTGATACAAATCTCAGCGATTGCTCTATTTGTATTTTTCGCCTATTACCTATTTAGTATTACAAGAAAGTCAGAGCAAAACAGGGTATGGGTAGGAATGTCCAAAGAAACAGCTCACCAGTTGGGTACGCCCATTTCTTCTTTGATGGCATGGTCTCAGATTTTGGAAAGTGAGCTAGAGGACCAAAGCATGATTGTTGAAATAAACAAAGACATAGATAGGTTAAAAAATATTGCAGACCGCTTTTCAAAGGTAGGCTCAGCGCCAGAACTTGAACCTTGTGATCTTATAAGCTTACTATCCGATACGATAGACTATTTGAGTAGCAGAATACCTAGGGCTGTCAATATTACTACTGACTTTACACTCATAGAGGCAAAAGCCAATATGAGCCCTTTGTTGTTTAGTTGGGTTATGGAAAACTTAATCAAAAATGCTGTAGATGCCATGTCGGGCAGAGGAAATATACATATCTCCTTATCGGAAATGCCAAAAGAGTTTGCTATCAAAATAAAAGATACTGGGGCAGGCATTCCAAAAGGGAAATTCAAATCGGTGTTTAAGCCTGGCTATACAAGCAAAAGAAGAGGCTGGGGACTAGGATTGACGCTCGCTAGGAGAATTATTGCAGGCTATCATAAGGGAAGAATCTTTGTCTCTTGGTCAGAAAAAGATTTGGGAACAGAGTTTACGATGCTACTTCCCAAAAAGGAGGTATAGTGATCGTATAAAGTAGTGTTACCGAAAGGGAAATAAAAATGTCTTGCCTTTGAATAGTACAAAGTACCAAAATGGTTTCTACTGACATATGTAAACTATACCTAAGTGATCTCAAAATGTCTGTTTGATACAAGAGCATATGTTGAGCTCATAAGAATATTTATTTGTCAATATCGACACCACTCCCAAGCTTTGACATGCTTGCTTACACTGCCAAAATATATGCATTCTACAGTTATTTCAAAAGATATAGCAAATAACACTGTCTATACGGAGCATAACAGGAGTAAAAAAATATTGTCAGATAGTTATACTTTAATAAAAATCTTCTATATTGCATTAGTGTATTAAATACATTTTATATCATAAACTTCTTCAAATGTCTAAACTTTCTTTCACATCCATAGGATCCTTTATTATATGCATATTATTCAGCCTTCAAGTTCATGTATATGGACAACGTACAATACAAGAACTAGACACTTGGAGTTTTAGTAGGCTAGATGATGATGCTTCAGGCTATCATTATGACGATAGTGCATGGGAAAAGGTAAGTGTACCTCATGACTGGGCTATTTATGGACCTTTTGATGAATCTATAGACAGGCAAACTGTACGAATAATACAAAATAACGAAGATAAAGCTACCGAAAAGACAGGGAGAACAGGCGCATTACCGTTTATAGGTGTAGGTTGGTACAGAACGACACTTTCACTTGATGAAGGCGATAGCCAAAAACAAACCCTACTTGCATTTGATGGAGCAATGAGCAATGCACAAGTATTCGTAAATGGCGTAAAAGTAGGTTATAGACCTTATGGGTACAGTTATTTTTATTTCGATATTTCAAACTATGTCAAAGCAGGAGAAAATAAGATAGCTGTGCGCTTAGAAAACAAGCCTTTTTCTTCTCGTTGGTACCCTGGAGCAGGAATTTACAGAAAAGTACAAGTAATCACCAAAGACAAGGAAAGCTTCAAACATTGGGGGCATTACCTCACGACCCCTACAGTATCAGCAAACAGTGCTAAAGTAAATATAATATCACAGTTTGCAGGCAAAGGCATGACCATCAAAACCGTGATAAAAGATGCAAAAGGAAAAATAGTCGCTCAAACAAAACAAGAAGGTGTCTCACAGAAAGTAACTCAATCTATAGAAGTACAAAAACCAAATCTTTGGAGTCCTGAGACTCCTTACCTCTATACTGCAGAGCTGCAACTTTATAAGGGTGCAAGTTTAAAAGATAGTGAAAAAATCCGTTTTGGGATACGTAGCATCAAGTATAGCCCTGCAAAAGGCTTTGAACTAAATGGGAAAGTTACAAAGTTCAAAGGGGTTTGTTTGCATCACGATCTCGGTCCTATAGGTATCGCTCTAAATAAGTCTGCATTGAGAAGGCAGCTAAGCATCTTAAAAGAAATGGGCTGCAATGCCATACGCTCTTCGCATAATATGCCTTCGATAGAGCAGTTAGAGCTTTGCGATGAAATGGGTTTCTTGTTCTTGGCAGAAAGTTTTGACGAATGGAAAAAAGGAAAAGTGGAAAATGGGTATAATAAATACTTTGAAGAATGGGCAGAGAAAGACATTGTCAACTTAGTGCATGCCACTAGAAATCATCCATGTATAGTGATGTGGAGTTCTGGTAATGAAGTGCCAGACCAAAGGACACACGATGGTGTAGAGCGAGCCAAATGGTTACAAGATATTTTTCACCGTGAAGACCCTACTCGCCCCGTAACTGTAGGTATGGATAAAGTGAAATCCGTAATGGAAAACGGCTTTGCCTCAGTACTAGACATACCAGGCTTGAACTATCGTGTACACCTCTATGAAGAAGCAAACAAGACCTTTCCACAAGGTTTTTTATTAGGCTCAGAAACAGCTTCAACCGTCAGCTCCAGAGGAGTATATAAGTTTCCAGTGGAGCTAGGTATCAAGAAAACATATCCTGACGGTCAATGTTCTTCATATGATTTGGAGTATTGTAGCTGGTCAAACATACCAGAAGACGATTTTATAATGCAAGACGACAAAGATTGGGTGATAGGTGAGTTTGTTTGGACAGGCTTTGATTATTTGGGTGAACCTACTCCTTACGATACTTACTGGCCTGCAAGAAGTTCTTACTTTGGGATTTGTGATTTGGCAGGTATCCCAAAAGACAGGTATTACCTTTACCGCAGTAGATGGAACAAAGAAAAAGAAACCTTACATATACTACCACACTGGAACTGGAAAGGAAGAGAAGATAAAACAACGCCTGTGTTTGTCTATACCAATTATGATAGTGCAGAACTATTTGTCAATGGCAAAAGTCAAGGTGTAAGAACAAAGAGCAAAGAGAATAAACTCGACCGTTATCGCTTGCGATGGATGGATGTTACTTATGAACCAGGCGAACTAAAGGTGGTGGCTTTTGATGCAAAGGGAAAAGCTGTAGCTGAGAAAAAATTGATAACAGCTGGCGAAG
>WTJX01000637.1:0-1624 GCA_011524675.1 Cytophagales bacterium | reverse complement strand
ATAAAGCTAGAAGCAGACAGAAAAAAGATCAAGGCAAATGGTGAAGACCTAAGTTATATAACCGCTACCATCGTAGATAAAGAAGGCAATCCATGTCCCTTAGCAGATCATCAATTGAAGTTTGAGGTGAGCGGTGCTGCCAACTATAGAGCCGCGTGTAGTGGAGACGCTACCTCATTGGAGCAATTTCACCTACCTCATATGAAAGCGTTTAATGGCAAATTGGTTATCCTAGTACAGTCCACCCATGAGACTGGTAAGATAACACTCAATGTTTCTGCCGATGGACTCAAAACAGCAAAAATAAATCTTTCGTCTTCTTTGTAAGAATAAGATACTTATATAAACAAAAAGCCAATTCACTATTACAGTGGATTGGCTTTTTGTTTACTAGAAGGCTTTGCATAACTAAGGTTTTGTACTTAGTCAAGGCTTTCAACATTTTAAAACCGCAGTTTACTGCGTGTAAATAAGGATTTTAAAATTTTGTATAACGCAGAATAAGTGCAAAAGATGGTTTTGCAAAGCTTTCTATTAGACATCTAAGTAGATGTACAAAAACAATTATGTGTTTTAAAATAGATTGAGGTCTATTTTCTTAACGCCTCCATTCTTTTGAGTGCTAAGTCGTTAATCCAAAGGTTATTGATTAATCGTTAATCTCTAAATACTAATCACTTAAAACCTCATTCATTACTTTTATTTCTCCATTCTATAATGCTCTACTCTTCCAATTTATACTAAACTTCTCTTTAATCTTTAATCTCTGATCTTTAATCTTATTTCGCCACTTTCGTGGAATAGAATCATGCCGTATTTTGAATAGTGTGGAAGAAAGAAATTTTAGGTTTCTAAACAAAAAAATCTAAATTTGTTCCTTTCACTACTCAACAAATGATACAAAAATGAGGAAAACAATATCTTATACTTTTATCATACTATCTCTATTATTGGGACTAGAGGGATTCATAAACAAGAGCAATTATCTTTATGCCCAAGATGATGATGACATAAATATGTCTCCTTATGTAACCAAATATTTTCTTATCGGTGCTAGTACTAAGAATTTTGATGTAGCTCTCAGAAAAGCAAAGGATATTTCAAAAAAACTAAATATAACCTTTAACTCAAGGGATTTATATAAGATAGAAGGCGAAGAAGGCTTAAGCTTTGCTAAAGATATTTGCGAAGACCATTTTGATTACCCATGTTATACTCCACGTGGAAGGTATGACGACGGAGACTATGTGAGTATAGAATGGTCTAATGCCTATGATAATTTTTCTAAAGGGTATTATGTCGTTATGCTCTCTTCTCAATCAGATAAAAGTCCTGACCTTCTGAGTCTTCTAAAACGAACAAAGTCATATATTCCGACAGCTTATATAAAAGCTTCTGAGGTTTATATGGGATGTATGCACTAAATAAAATTACGTTCTATGAGAGTTCATAGAACATAGTACCGTTTTACCTTGTCTTTTGTATTTTCTTGCTAAAAACTCCTTTGTTGGTATAAACTTCTATTACAAATAGTCCATTCCCTAATAATTTTTCTTTCCAGATATTTAGCTTAACCCAGCTTGGCACTTCATGATTTAAAAAGCACTTTTTTCATTTTTTTTTA
>WTJX01000640.1 GCA_011524675.1 Cytophagales bacterium | reverse complement strand
GTCCTTAGACATGCTGCTAGAACTTTCATGGATACCAAAGAACCCCTCTTGCGTTCTGATTGGACTGTCTACAGAGGAGGTGCCCTCATGCTTACAGGCACAGAAAATATTAGTGTTTTAGATTCCGAGTTTGACCAATTAGGAGGTAATGCCATCTTTGTCAGCAACTATAACCGACAAACCTTAGTAAAAGGCTGCCACATTCATGATGCAGGGGCAAGTGGAGTGTGCTTTGTAGGTGATCCTGATGCCGTAAGAAATCCATTATTTAATTATGGAGAAAAAAACGACCTCAGCACCATAGATTTGACCGTAGGACCAAAAACAAACAATTACCCATCCAAAGGAACAGTAGAAGACTGTCTAATACATGGCATAGGACGTACCGAAAGACAGCCTGCGGGAGTACTCATTGATATGGCGCAGTATATCACCATACGCGATGCTTCCATTTACGATTGTGCTAGAGCAGGCATCAACATAGGAGATGGCGCATGGGGAGGACACCTCATTGACCGATGCGATGTATTTAAAACAGTACAAGAAACACACGACCACGGAGCATTTAACTCTTGGGGAAGAGACAGATACTGGAGGCATGACAATAAAACATCACAAAAAGCCGTGAATGCCAACCCACAATTACCATTCTTAGACGCTATGGAAACCACCGTCATCAGAAATAGTCGTTGGAGGTGCGATCATGGCTGGGACATCGACCTAGACGATGGTTCTTCAAATTATGATATTTACAATAATGTCATGCTCAAAGGAGGGATAAAACTGAGAGAAGGCTTTAGAAGAAAAGTATGGAATAATATCATCGTCAATAACGGTTTTCATCCCCATGTATGGTTTGATTATAGCCAAGATGAATTCTACTCAAACATCACCATGGGAAGACACCGCGCCATATTGATGCCAAAAGATCAAGACAGAGGAAAGCGTATAGACAACAACTTGTTTTATGGACCGCCAAAAGGAAAAGATGACTTTGCAAAGTTTGATTGGGATGTAAACTCAATCTACGGAGAGCCTATGTTTGTAGATCCATTAAAAGGAGATTATACAGTCAAAGAAGGAGCACCTGCCTTTAAGATGGGATTCAAAAATTTTCCTATGGATCAATTTGGTGTAAAAAAACCAAGCCTGAGAGCCATAGCAGAAACACCCGAATTCCCTCACTTTGGACCTAGAAGGGGAGGAACTAGCCATAACAGTGCAGCATCTTTTTTACAAAAAACAAAAACTATTCCTTTCTACTGGTTGGGAGCAGAACTACTAGAATTGAAAGGAGAAGAATTTTCGGCATACGGCATAGGCAAAGATGAAGGTGGTTTGGCAGTAAAGAAATTAACACCAGAATCACAGCTAAAGCAAGCAGGCGTACAAGTCAAAGACATTTTATTATTGGCTAATGATAAGCCCATCTTGAATAAAGCCACTTTTTGGAATATACTCAATGAGGCTAAAAACGAAAAAATCTCTTTGACTATCGTGAGAAACCAAAAGAGAAAAGTAATCACCATCGCGCCATACTATTACTATGACACCCAGACTGCTAAGACAGCGAATAGCTTTACGACTTTAGCAGATAGATCTAAAAGTGTAGCAATTAGTGCCAACGAAAAGACAAATAATGATCCCTTAGAAAGCTTAGTAGATGGCAAGCTTAGAGGTTCTTTTGGTCCTGTCTTTTCAAACGGTCCGCAAGGAGGAATGTATAAGCTAGACCTTGGAGACATAAAAAAAGTAGGAGCAATCAATTGTTGGACGCACAAGAATGGAGAAAGAGGAAAGCTAGACGTAATCGTTTATGGTAGTACACAACAAGAAAACCCTGGCTGGAATGTAAAAGACCTAAGTGCTTTTACACCTATTGCCTCTATCAATACAAAAGTTAGTGAGTTAGAGGCTTATAATTTGGTATCTCTAAAGACAGAGAACAAAGACCTAGGCAGTTATCGTTGGATAGTTTTCAAGCTTACACCTATCAATGGCAAAGGAGAAAACACCTCTGTACAAGAGTTTTCTATTGACTATGTAGATTAACTCCACTCTGTTATCTAAGAGCTTCAAGAATCGCTAGGTAACAAAATCCCAAGAGACAAAAGATAAGCTTTTGTCTCTTGGGATCTAACGATTAATTACTTTAAATAATCGTAAATTGAAATCATTCGTTGTACGTCGCTCCTCATACTTTGTACTTTTGAGTAAAGCTCTACACCACCAATTTTCACAATATCCCTCTTTAATCTTTTATCTCCTCCCCGCATACTGGCTCGTCGCTGAAAATAGACTAAGGTCTATTTTCTTAACACTTCCGCCCTCTTTAATCTTTTTCTTCTTTCGTGGAATAAAGTCCAGCTGCACATGTCTTTAAGCCGATACGTCGATACGTCTTTACGCCCTATATTTTTGAAATCGTAAATCCGTCAATCGTCCAATTGTAAATTGAACTCATTCATTTCTTACTTTTTTAATTTCTTCATTCTTATAAAGCTATACTCTCGCAATTTATACAACACCTCATTATTCATTATACATTCTTAATTCTTCATTAAAAAGAAGCCACTTTCGTGGAATAAAGTCCAGCTGAAAACGTCTTTAAGTCGATACGTCTTTACGCCCTATATTTTTGAAATCGTAAATCCGTCAATCGTCCAATTGTAAATTGAACTCATTCATTTCTTACTTTTTTAATTTCTTCATTCTTATAAAGCTATACTCTCGCAATTTATACAACACCTCATTATTCATTATACATTCTTAATTCTTCATTAAAAAGAAGCCACTTTCGTGGAATAAAATCCAACTGCACTCGTCTTTGAGCCGATACGTCAATATCATTTTACACTCTTTTGTCTTACATATCAAAATCGCAAATAGTCAATTGTTCATTCGTAAATTGAATACCCGTCTCAAATCTCTATAAAGAGATATATTGTTTGATAGATAGAAATAGTATGAAATATTGAAAAAACATGATTTAATCGTTTCTAAAACACTTTTCAAAACAGTTGCTTACAGGTTCACAACGCTGTTTTTCTAGGTCGTTACACGTATATCCCTTAAAATCGTATCAAATACATTTCAATTTTTATAACAATTAAAATTTCAATTACAATGAAAAAAGTTTTAAATATATTTTTGTTCTTATGCTTCTCGTCAAGCTTTGCACAGTATGATTTAGCTCAATTTGAAAACGCTACGGTAAATACAACTATACACCCTGATATAAAT
>WTJX01000674.1:7096-11085 GCA_011524675.1 Cytophagales bacterium | reverse complement strand
GAGTGCTGAGCATTGCAGAAATGAAGAAATTAAAACAATGAAAAAATGAATGTAGGTTTAATATTGATTATAGATTAGTAGTAAATAGACGTTGTCCCTTCATAATATGGGTTGACAAGCTACCTAAAGGTTAAAAGCTTTAGGTACTAAAAGTGTTTCATGAAAAAGTCAAAAAAGCTTAAACATGACACTTGGTTTACCGAATGGATACCTTATACCTTTTTTGTACTTTATACTATTCAACGGTAATTTAGTTTTTGCTTTATACTATAGTAGAAGGCTTTGTGTAACGCTGAATAAGTACAAAAGATGGTTTTGCAAAGCCTTCTAATAAAAAAAGAATGTTTTATTTTTTTGTCGTTATATACCTCCTGCTTTGATATCTAAATCAATCAGTTTAGAAAAAAAGCTAAATGTAAAGTGTGGTTTATTTAACGAATAAATTATTTAATGATGACGAATTCAGACCTTCTGTTTAATGCCAATTGGGCTTCAGTACAGGCGTTTTTATCACAGTCGCATTCGGTCATTTTCAGTGGTGAGCCTTCACCCATTCCTATCGCTTTGAGTCTATCTGCGCTAATCCCTTCTTCAATCATATGATTCATGACATAGTCAGCTCTTTTTTGCGAAAGAGCGAGGTTATAGTCTGCGCTACCTTTACAGTCTGTATGGGCTAAAATATTGATTTTGATCTCCTTATGTTTTTTGAGAATGGTGATGATTTCTTCCATGACAGGAATAGACTCTTTTACGAGTTCTGCTTTGTTATACTCATAATTTAAATTTACCAAAATGACAGGGTCAGCTTTATCATCAATGATTGCTTTTTCAAGCTCATGATCTACCTCATCAGTAAACAAGTCTTGTACATCTTCTAGCACAACTTCTTTAATCCCTTGTATTTTGATTGTGTTTGATTTGAACATATGTTTAGGACAGCTTTTATCAACTCCTACTACATAGTATTCGCCAAATTCAGTGATATTGGTTAAATGAGGCGTTTTTGTCTCTTGTATTAGTTTTCCGTCTTTATACCATTTGAATATTCTAAACTTTTTGTATTGCTTTAGATCAAAATCGATGCTTCCTTTTTTATAATAAGCAGCTATACCACCTCTTGGGACTAAAATAGGAGAAGGTGTAAAACCACTGAAATAAGCGCCTGCCCCTATAGCACCAGACTGTACGGTCATTGACACACTGATGGCTTCGGTAGATTTGATTTGTATATTATTTACTTCTTTTGGTACATGGTATTTGTAAGTGTACCAATCTAGTTTTAAATCTTTATTCAAATTAGACTCTTCTTGTTCGTGCGTGTGTAGCAATATATTTTTATCAGTATCATATATATGTACATCAGTATAAGGCTTTCCAATGATATTGATGAAAATATTGTCTCCTATATATTTTATATTTGGAATAGAAACGCTATTGGCACTGATACATTCACACAGCGGCGGTACAAAGTTAAGACCACAAGTTTTTTCTGCTTTAGAACCAGCAATTGTTTGATAAATATAGATTGGTTTGTTCGCAGAGATATACATGTTTTTTTCTGCTGAAAAGTCTTTGCCAAAGAAAACATGTATATCTCCTGCTTTGAGCGTGGCAACAGATATACCATTTAGGCTTACTTGAGTGTTATCTTCAGTGGCGACTACTACAGGTCTTTCTATGGCAGGAGTACCCTCTCCTTTTATAAGAATATACTCGTTACTAATATTGTTTATAGGAACTATTTGGTCTATACCAACATCCCATCCCCCTTCTTTACTAGGATTGCTAGATACTGCGGAGCCTATATCTACAGCTATAGGTTTAGTCGAACTTACATATATGCCAAAGCCATTATTTTGTTCCCCTTCGGTAAATTCCTTTTCTATTTCGGCTATAATATAAGATTGGCCAGCATCAAGTGTAACGGTATGATCTAAGGTTGTAAATTGTTTAAGTTTTTTACCACTAGCTTTGGTGCCATGAAAATATACTCCTCTTTTGAAATCGGAAAAGGTTACTCTTGTATTGTTTTTGGTCGCCATCACTGAAATAAAATGTGAAGAGTTATCATGCAATCCCCCTGTCGGATTGAACCCACTCAACATACGACCAGTCCTAAACTCAGTACCCAAACCGGCTTGTCCTTTTGATGTTAATGAGCCTCCTTGAGACTTTTGTTTTGTACGAATATTAGCAAAAAAAGGAAATTCAGCAGTAAGCTTTATTCCTTCGTTGTCTATTTTTTTATTTAGATTCTCTAAGCCTTCTACTACTCCCATAGCGTCAGCACCTTTTCCCAAAGGAAGGCGTACAGGTGTTGTTGAAGATAATTTGATACTATCTTTTACCTTATAGTCGGTACCTTCATATAGTTTTACATAAAAGATAGTGTCATAAGGTGTAGATAGGAATAAGCTTGCTTCGTCTATTACTCCTTCAAGGGCGTTTTGAGCGAAAATAGGAGGGATGTAGTGTATGTTTGAAAGTTGGCTAAAACAAAATCGCGAAAAGACTGTTAGAAGTAAAATGAGTAAGCCCTTTTTAGAAAAAAATGAATAGTTGAAATTCATGTTTTGTGTTTTTATTTTGATTAAATCTAAACTTTGTTCTTTAAAATTAAGCTTTTTTGTGAGAGATACAAAAAAAGTCCTAACTCTCATCGAATTAGGACTTTTGTTTAGTTTTGATAAATAAGAAGTTAATCTTCTTTATTTGATGTTTCTTCTTTCGTTTTTATGTTTTCTGTGTTTTTTATAGTGAATTTGATCTCTTTACTTTCGTTATCAAAATCTGCAAGTATATGATCTCCTTCATTCAAATCACCATTGAGTATTTCTTCTGCTAATGGGTCTTCCAAATGTTTTTGAATTGCTCTATTGAGTGGTCTTGCACCATATTGTGGGTCATACCCTTTTTCAGCCAAGAAATCTTTTGCAGCCTCAGAAAGCTCAAGATCATAACCAATATCCAAGATACGTTTGAATACCTTCTTTAAGGTGATGTCAATAATTTTGTGTATATCCTGCTTCTCTAGAGAGTTGAAGACAATCACGTCATCTAGTCTATTTAAGAATTCGGGAGCAAAAGCTTTTTTCAAAGCACTTTGTATCGTCCCTCTCATGATGTTGTCGATATTGTCCTGTTTTGATGAGGTAGAAAAACCTATTCCCGCACCATAATCTTTCAAATCCCTTACACCAATGTTTGAGGTCATGATAATGATCGTATTTCTAAAATCTACCCTTCTGCCAAGACCGTCAGTCAAGATACCATCGTCCAACACTTGTAGTAATAAGTTGAAGATATCTGGATGTGCTTTTTCTACTTCGTCAAGCAAAATTACAGAATAAGGCTTTCTTCTTACCTTTTCTGTTAGCTGTCCACCTTCTTCATAACCTACATATCCCGGAGGGGCTCCTACTAATCTCGATACAGTGAATTTTTCCATATATTCACTCATATCTATTCGTATAAGAGAATCTTCCTTATCAAATAAGAATTTTGACAATACTTTGGTCAACTCTGTCTTTCCTACTCCAGTTGGACCTAAGAAGATAAAAGAACCAATAGGCTTATTAGGATCTTTCAATCCTACTCTAGTGCGTTGTATCGCTTTAGTAAGTTTTTCTATCGCTTCATCTTGTCCAATAACTTTAGACTTCAACTCTTCGCCCATGCCTTTGAGTTTCAATCCTTCTTTCTGAGCTATTTTAGAAACAGGAATACCTGTGAGCATGGAGATTACTTCTGCTACATGCTCTTCATTTACTTCATGCTTCATCTTTTTTGTCTCTTCTTCCCACTTTACTTTTTCTTGGTCAAGCTGAGAAATGAGCTTTTTTTCAGAGTCACGAAGTTGAGCTGCCTCTTCGTATTTTTGATTTTTGACGACTGTATTCTTTTTCTTTCTTACTTCTTCAATGTCGTTCTCCAACTTCACGATGTAGTCTGGTACATGTATGTTATTGATATGTACTCTTGCACCT
>WTJX01000674.1:0-7086 GCA_011524675.1 Cytophagales bacterium | reverse complement strand
ACCTCATCCATGATGTCAATAGCTTTGTCTGGTAAGAAACGATCGCTAATGTATCTGTCGGACAATTTTACACAAGCTTTTATTGCTTCTTCGGTGTATTGAACATGGTGATGATCTTCGTATTTACCTCTTATGTTTTTAAGGATTTCTTCTGTTTGCTCTACTGTAGTAGGGTCAACCATTACTATTTGAAATCTCCTTGCTAGTGCACCGTCTTTTTCAATATATTGTCTATACTCATCGAGGGTAGTAGCGCCTATACATTGTACCTCACCTCTTGCAAGAGCAGGTTTAAACATGTTTGAAGCATCCAACGAACCAGAAGCGCCTCCAGCACCTACTATTGTGTGTATTTCATCTATGAATAAGATGACCTCTGGTGATTTTTCTAGCTCATTCATTACAGCTTTCATTCTTTCTTCAAATTGACCACGGTATTTAGTACCTGCAACCAATGAAGCCAAGTCTAATGTAATGACTCTTTTGCCAAATAAAACACGCGAGACTTTTTTCTGTATGATCCTTAGGGCTAAGCCTTCTGCTATGGCTGTCTTACCTACGCCAGGCTCACCTATCAAGATAGGGTTATTCTTTTTTCTCCTACTCAATACTTGGGCTACTCGCTCTATCTCTTTTTCTCTTCCAACGATAGGGTCTAGTTTATCATCCTCTGCGAGTTTTGTAAGGTCTCGTCCAAAGTTGTCTAGTACAGGAGTTTTAGACTTCTCTCCTTTACCTGTATTGGATTCTCTACCAGACGACCCTGATCCACCCCCAAACATTTGACCTCCATCATCTGCATCATCTGCTGAAGCTGAGGCAGAGGGGTTGTGTGTTTGATATTCTAATAACTCTTTGATGACATCGTAGTTTACATCATAACGATCTAAAATTTGAGAAACAACACTGTCTTCATCTCTCAAAATAGACAACAATAAATGCTCAGTACCTATGAGGTCACTTTTAAAAATTTTTGCCTCTAGGTATGTGATTTTAAGAACTTTTTCTGATTGTTTGGTAAGTGGAATAGATGCTAGGTTTTTGATGTTACCTACAGCAGTACCTTTTGTTGCTTTTTCGATAGACGATTTTAGCTCATCCAATGCTATACCAAGCTTTTTTAATAACCCAATGGCTACGCCTTCACCTTCCCGTATCATACCCAATAATAAATGTTCAGAGCCTATGTAATCGTGCCCCAATCGGAGGGCTTCTTCTCTACTCAAAGAGATAACTTCTTTTACTCTGTTTGAAAATCTTGCTTCCATATGAATTTTGATTTCGTTTCAATTCCTTCCCCGCTCCAATCCAAAAAATAGATATGCTTAAATATAAGATACTTTTCCAAAAAATCAACAGTATTTATCAACTTTTTGTTTTGATAGCTTTGTATATCACTTGTTTGCTCTCGGGACCTGCACAAAAAAGCAAATCTAATATTGACATACCTTTTACAAATTTATTGCCAAATATTTGATAATAATTGTATTGCCAGTTTGGCATATTTTTATTTTTAGGAGAGTACACTGATCTCAGATCTAATACATTGTTTTCCAATGTCTTATGATAGTCATTTGTCAGTTTTACTTCTTTTGAAATTCCTAGGAGAGTTAGACAAGTTGTCATTGTTTCCCAGTTTAAGTCAAATAAGTTTTGATGTTTTTTTTCAAAAATAACATCAAAATAATCCCAATAATGTTCAAAAAAGGGGGCTTTACCATATGCAGATCTTATAGATCTAAGATGTTGGTTCAGCCATTTTTGTTCATGATCTATTTCAACGTTTTTGATAGGAATATGTTTCCTTCCTCCTTTGATTGGTATGATTAAGTCTATGATACTATTGGCAGAAAGGATTTTTGTTCTATTTCTGTATGTCTGTCTTTGGTAAGATTCATACGCTTCTATCCATACCTCCTCAGCATGTACCAATTCACAAAAAAAGTCTATGGTAGGTAAATATTGTGATTCAATGAGTATAGAAGCCATGGTGTTTTAAAATTTTGAATGATAGCAAATGTTGAATGTTTTTTTCTTTAATTTTACTCTTAGTTAAAGGCACATAGGTAGTCGTTTCAAATCTTTATAAAAGGCGTTGCATAACTAAAATTTTGCATAACGCTGAACAAGTATAAAAGATGGATTTACAAAGCTTTCTTATAATAAAAAATGGCTGTTTCACTTCATTTCACCCTTAGTAATATGCGTTTTAGCTTGTTAAAGCTTTGTTTTTTGTATTTATTTTAATCAAAAATACCCGATTTGAACGGAAACGCCCTAACTTCATAAAGTAGAATTACTTAAATTGAAATCATTCATTTTTTAATTTCTTAATTTTTTAATTCTCTGTGGATAAAGTCATTCCCAAGCAGTCCCCCTATTTTAATTTTTTATTCTACATTAAGTTAGCCACTTTCGTGGAATAAAACCTAGCCCTTAAAAGTCACTATGTAAGTAAGCCTACTGTTTTCTAGCCAAAGATAAAATCCCAAAATGACTTACTTTATTAAGTTTATATATTTTTTCACATAGAGAGTCAATAGTCGCGCCAGTAGTTATGATATCATCTACAATCAAAACACCACTACCTTTAGAGATAAGCTGAGGTTTACTTACTTCAAATGCGGATTCCATAGTGAAAAATCTTGAGAATTTATTTTTTGAAGTTTGCGTTTTTGTTGCATACACTCGTTCACAGATAGTTTCATTCGTTTCTATTCCGGTTGCTTTTGACAAACCTTCAGCGATAGCTGTGCTTTGGTTATATCCCCTTTGCTTCAACCTTTTTTTATGAATGGGGATAGGAATGATCCATTCATACCGTTTAGGGTCAAACAAAGGAGATGTCATCAACGCTTTTCCAAACAAAAGACCTAAAGAAACACCAAGTTCATACTTACCCTTGTATTTTAGTTCATACATCATGTTTTCAACCTTCCCATTTTTCGAAAGATATAAAAAACTACTCACGATAGAACAAGGATAGATAGCGTTGAAACGAGTAAATAAATGAGTATCTGCAGAAAAGCTGTCTTTGGTTTCAGGTAAAGAAATCAAACATTTTGTACAAATAGTTTCTTCCCCCTCTATCAACAACTCGTTGCAGGAATAACAAGCGTTAGGATAGATTAAATTAAAAAAGTTGCTTAAAAACCTAATCAAGGACACAATAATTTAATTATTCAATAGTAAAGCCTTTATATATTAATTAAAAATGTATAATTTTCCTATTCCAAAAGAAAAGTAAAGATTATAAAAATAAATTCCTAATCAAATGAAAAAAATTATTAAAATATTCTTCTATGTGATTTTCTCGATTTTAGGAATAATTATCCTTGCAGCAGTGCTTCTCCCTGTTTTTTTTAAGGATGAGATTAAAGAGAGTGTGATAGAGTTGTCAGAAGATAATTTAAATGCAGAGCTACATTTTGATGACGTAAACCTTTCTATTTTTAGTCATTTTCCAAACCTTACTGCGGGATTAGAAAGTTTTAGTGTTGTAGGTAAAGACGAATTTGCTGGTGATACCTTAGTGGGAGCTAAATCTTTTGATATCGCGATAAATTTAGGTAGCGTTATATCTGGAAACTATGAGGTTACAGGTATTTATATCATTGATCCAGTGATAAGAGGTATAGTGAATGAAAGTGGATTGGCAAATTGGGATAATTTGATGAAAGAAACTCCAGAAGAAGAGCCGATACCAGAGGATACCACCTCTTCAGCACCTTTGAATTTGAAAATCCCCAAAATATCCATTCTTAATGGAGATATATATTATAGTGATCAAACAATGCCAATGTTAGCTTCTTTGAAAGGAGTAGATTATAATGGTGACATAAGTATCAATGGGGATATATATCAAATTATTAATCAACTGGACATTAAGAAATTATTTTTTGAATATGACCATACAAAATATCTCAATAACAAAACATTTCACGCAGATATGACGCTTAAATTGGACCTTGGAAAGGGACATTATGAGTTTAAAGAAAACTTAGTCATGCTCAATCAACTTGCGTTGGTTTTTGATGGTTCACTAGGATTACCAGAGCAAGGAGATATGTACATGGATATACATTACCACACCAAGGAAACATCTTTTAAGAACATATTATCCTTGATTCCAGCAGAATATATGAAAGGCTATGAAAATGTACAAACTAAAGGGAGTATGGCCATCGACGGGGTTGTTAAAGGAACATATGGAGACAATACCATTCCCAATTTCAAATTTGGTTTAGATGTAAATGATGCTCAAATAAAATACCCAGATTTACCTTTACCAATAGATAAAATCAATATTGATTTAGACATAGAAAATGGTAGTTCAACCTTAGAAAGCATAGTTGTAAATTTGAAAGAGTTTTCGTTAAACGCTGCAAACAATCCCTTTTTGTTGAAAACAAAAAATAAATTAAATATAAGCGATGATTTAGAGTTGGTTTCTATAGAAACAGATACTTATTTCAAGACTCTTTTAGATTTTGCTCAACTTACAGAAGCTTACCCAATAGATGCTACAACTTTGTCTGGGATATTAGATGCAGAATTGTCTGCCAAAGGAATCTACACAAGTCAAGGCGATGTACCAGAGATACATTCAACAGTTAAAGTCAATGATCTAATAGCCAAACTAGAAGGAGATGCCAAGGAATATAAGATAAGCGATGCCTTATTATCTTTAGAACCATCCGCCTTTAAAGTAGAGTCTTTTAATGCCGTTATTGGAAAAAGTGATCTCTCTCTTACAGGTAACATCCAAGATTATTTAGCATATGGTTTAGGAGAAGAAGGTGCAATCTTAAAGGGAGTATTTACATTGTCTTCAAATTCATTTAATGTAGATGAGTGGATGACAGATACCGAAGAGGTGGTAGAGGAAGAAGTAGTAGAAGAACCTCTAGAAGTGGTTAGTTTACCTCAAGACCTAGACTTTGTGTTTAATTCTTCGATTAAAAAATTAGATTATTCTACTATGCCAATGGATAATTTTTTGGGAACACTTACTGTCAAGAATGGAGTGCTAGAAATGAGTCAATTAGCATTTGGGATGCTAGGAGGAGAGTTTAAAGCAAATGGTAATTATGATCCTAGAGATACCTTACACCCAAAGTATGCTATGGATTTGGATATTTCTAATATGGGAATACACGATGCTTATAAAACATTCAATACCGTCAAATCTTTAGTTCCAGCGGCAGACAAAATGGAAGGTGATTTCTCTACTAAAGTAAGTATGACTGGAGAGTTAGATAAACATATGAATCCTGTATATGAGCAATTGAATGGTTTGGGTACGTTGAGCATAGTTGATGCCTCTGTAAAGGATTTAAAAGTAATGGAGGCAGTAGCAAAAGTAGCTAAGTCTGATAAGTTGAATAAAGAAATAACACTTAAAGATCAAAAGCTAGATTTTACGATAGAAAATGGAACAGTAAATTTCAAACCGTTTGATATGACCATAGGTGGTCAAAAGATGACAATGGGAGGAAGTCAAAGCATCGGCGGTGAGATAGACTATAAGCTTACAACGGACGCTCCAGTGAGTGCGCTTAATGGAATAAGTAGCAAGTTAGGATCAGTAGGAGATGCTAAAATAAATATTGGTGTAGTGGGGACTTATGATAAGCCTAAACCTAAAATACTTGGTCTTTCTGCTGGAGACAATGGACAACAAACTGTACAAGGTGCATTGAAAGACGAAGCAAAGAATAAGGCAAAAGAAGAAATAAATAAAAATAAAGAAGTAGTTGAGGAAAAAGTAAATGAGAAAAAAGAAGAGGTAAAAAAAGAAGTGAAAAAGAAAGGTAAAGACCTCATCAAAAAGCTCTTTTAAATTACTTTCTTCTATCGGATGTTAGGTTTTTATAAAGGGACATTGAGACTAGACTCTTAAGAAGGCTTTGCAAAATCATCTTCAGTACATATTCAGTGTTTCACAAAATTTTAGTTATGCAAAGCCTTCCTTAAGTTACTTTAATTTCAACTGGCTGCTAGCGGAATAAGCTTTTTTCTTTTGAGCCGTTTACTTTATTACACTTAGCTATTTTTTATAAAAACACCAAAATCTATGCTCGTGTTACCCATCATTGCTTTTGTATGGTCTTTCGTTATTTCACTATTGGCGATCCCTTCTATCATTAAGGTAGCAGAAGAAAAAAAATTATTTGACCTGCCTAACTTAAGAACAGTTCACAAAACACCTGTTCCGCGTTTAGGAGGCTTGGCAATTTTTGCCGGTTTTTTATCCGCTTTCACAGTATTTGCGAAAGTCAACACACAAGATCGTCTTATTCAAGAAGTGATTGCAGGCTTGGTGATTCTTTTTTTTATTGGCTTGAAGGATGACCTCATAGGTACCTCTGCTTTCAAAAAGTTTTTTGTTCAAGTGTTTGCCACAGGCATAGTCGTTTTTTTTGGTGAAGTGAAAATTTCGTCTTTTCATGGATTGTTTGGAATACAAGAGTTATCAGAAGGGGTAAGTTATCTCTTTACCTGTGTTGTTATTTTAGGGATTACTAATGCTATTAATTTGATAGATGGCTTAGATGGTTTGGCAGGTTCTGTAACTTGTATGATTGTCATGGCTTTCGGTTATCACTTTTATCACTTTAGTAAAGAGTTTTATACAATGTCTTTATGTTTATTGGGAGCAGTACTTGGCTTCTTACGGTATAATTTCAAAAAAGCTCAAATTTTCATGGGAGACACAGGGTCCCTTTTGTGTGGTTTTTTGATTGCTATTTTCGCCGTTGAGTTTATTGAAGTAGGCAATACGGTTAATGCCCCAAATATAGCATTAGCAATTATTTTCATTCCTTTATTTGATACTACTAGGGTAGTAGTATGTCGATTGATAGCGGGCAAGTCTCCATTTGCACCAGATAAAAATCATATACATCATATATTTCTTTTGTCTGGATTGAAACAAGTTTACACCGTTATACTTTTACTTTTTATCAATCTCATAGCCATACTTTTTGCATCATATTTCAGTTATTTGTCTGCTACTGTTTTATTTTCATACCTATTAGCCTATTCCTTTTTTTTAGCAGCATTATTAGAATTTTTGAAAAGAAA
>WTJX01000679.1 GCA_011524675.1 Cytophagales bacterium | reverse complement strand
ATGAGATTCAAAGCATCTGAATCTTAATTACGATAGGTAAGGTTGTCTGAGGCTATCAAGATTTAGGATGTTTTGGTTCGCCCAATATCCGAACACCAAACATAGATCAGATGGCAGCAGAAGGCATGAAGTTTACAAGCTTTTATGCGCAAACAGTTTGCGGTCCTTCCAGAGCCTCGCTCATGACAGGTTCTTACCCTATGAGAAATGAAAGAGAAGATGATGGTAGAATCCCCCACCCCGCTTTATCACTCAATGAAGTAACCATTGCAGAAATACTTAAACCTTTGGGTTATGCTACAGCTATAGCAGGAAAATGGGATTTGCAAGGTAGATCAAAACAACAAAATATGTCTCCTACAGAATTGAGTCCTTGCCATCAAGGATTTGACGAATGTCTTTGGTTACCCAATACTGCTACTGGTAAGCCCATCTATCAAGGAGATCAAATCAAGATCACAAAGCCTGTTCGTTCTACTTTCACCAAAATGTTTACAGACAGAGCTATTTCCTTTATAGAAAAACATAAAGACCAGCCTTTCTTTTTTTATTTGGCACAGCCCATGCCTCATACTGTGCTAGAAGCTTCAGAACAATTTTTAGGAAAGTCAAAGGCAGGACTCTATGGCGATGTCATAGAAGAGTTAGACTTTCATACAGGAAGACTATTAGACAAAGTCAAAGAATTAGGTTTAGATGACAATACCTACATTATCTACTATAGCGATAATGGACCTTGGTGGATAAAAAGGGAACATGCAGGACATGCAGAACCTCTCCGCTCTGCCAAAACAAGCACCTACGATGGAGGTCTTCGTGTACCCTTCATTATTCGTGCACCAGGTAAAGTACCAGCAGGAAAAACCTCAGACCTAGTAGCAGCAAGCATAGATTTATTCCCTACCATTGCTAAGCTAGCAGGTGCAAAACTTCCAAAAGATAAGGTTATTGATGGACTAGACATTTCTGATGTTTTTCATGGAAAACAAAAAACACTTGATAGACCATTTTTCTTTTACCAACATCAAGCCCTCAGAGCAGTAAGACAAGGAGATTGGAAACTACATATTCCACATTCTGAACTTGATAGAACCAAAGAAGGAAAAAGTTGGCTAAATCATTTACCAGTAAAAGATAGACCATACATAGAAGAAATTACGCTATATAATTTGAAAAACGACATCAGCGAAACCACCAATGTAGCCAAGCAAAACCCTCAGATAGTTCAAAAACTATTGAAGCAAATAGAATACGCCAAAAAAGACATAGGCTATCATGATGTTATAGGCGAAAACTCAAGAAGAAAAGTCGTAAAAAATTGATAAGTTCTCAAATATAATTACTTATCTAAGTATTGAGTAATAAGTATTTAGTACAAAGCCTTCTAATACTATTTCTACTTTATGAAGTTAAAACCAAAGTTGTGTTTTTCATAGCAGATAGTCCGCTACCAAGCCAAACGCACTAACTTCGTAAAGTAGAATTAACCACTAACCGTTAATCACTAATCACTACTTTTATTCATAATCCATTACTCAAAACTATTCTCTAATCGTTAATCATTAACCACTACCACCCCTTCATTTTTTCATTACTTTAATTTTTTCATTTCTACAATGCTCAACTCTTCCAATCCACACTACACCTTTCTTTAATCTTTAATCTCTGATCCTTAATCTTTCTTGCCACTTTCGTGGAATAAAATCCCGCCTTTAATACGCTTACTTATGGTACAAAAGCTCATCTTTCACTATAAATTTCTGCGACAACAGCATTGTTGCCCCCTTGATGTATGAAATCTTATCCTTTTTGATTCAATAATAATAATGTAATGCATATACATTTATTATGTTGCAACCATACATTTAAAATATTATTTCTCATTCATTTATTTAAAAAATATGCTACGACTCATTCATTGCTTTTTTCTTATTTTTTTATTTTCTATTACTTTACAATTACAAGCAAAAAAGCCCAACTTTATTATTATCCTTACCGATGACCAAGGCTATCAAGACTTAGGTTGTTTTGGTTCTCCCAATATCAGAACTCCCAACTTAGATAAAATGGCAGCAGAAGGCATGAAGTTTACAAGCTTTTATGCACAAACCGTTTGCGGACCTTCCAGAGCTTCCCTTATGACGGGTTCATATCCTATGCGAAACGAAAGAGCAGATGATGGATCTATACCACATCCTGCACTATCACTCAATGAAGTAACCATCCCAGAAATACTCAAACCCTTGGGTTATGCCACAGGTATGGCAGGTAAATGGGATTTGCAAGGAAGAAAAATATTAGAAAATGTTTCATTTAATGAGTTAAGCCCTTGCAATCAAGGCTTTGACGAATGTCTTTGGATGCACGCTGCTGAAGGTAGAAGTATAAAAAAAGGTGATGAAATCTTCATGACAAAGTTTGACCGTAGCATTATGACCAAAACCTTTACAGATGAAGCTATCTCTTTCATAGAAAAAAATAAAGACCAGCCTTTCTTTTTTTATTTGGCACACCCTATGCCACATACCACATTAGCAGCTTCCGAGCAATTTTTAGGTAAGTCAAAAGCAGGACTCTATGGCGATGTCATAGAAGAATTAGATTTTCATACAGGAAGACTATTAGACAAAGTCAAAGAATTAGGATTAGATGATAATACCTACATTATTTTCTATAGTGATAACGGTCCTTGGTGGATAAAAAAAGACCATGCAGGTCACGCAGAACCTCTTCGCTCTGCCAAAACAAGCACCTACGATGGAGGGCTTCGTGTACCCTTCATTATCCGTGCACCAGGTAAAGTACCAGCAGGGAAAAGCTCAGATCTAGTAACTGCAAGCATAGACCTATTACCTACCATCGCCAAACTTACAGGCGCAAAAGTTCCAAAAGACAGAGTAATAGACGGACTAGATATTTCTGAGGTTTTTCATGGTAAGCAAAAGGCACTTGACAGACCGTTCTTTTTCTATCAACACCAAGCCCTCAGAGCAGTACGACAAGGAGACTGGAAACTACACCTTGTACATTCCGACTTAGACAGAACTAAACAAGGAAAAGGTTGGCAAGCACATGTACCCGAAAAAGACAGACCATTCATAGAAGAAATTACGCTTTATAATTTGAAAGACGACATCGGAGAAACCACCAATGTCGCAAAGCAAAATCCTAAGGTCGTTCAAAAACTATTAAAGCAAATAGAATACGCCAAAAAAGACATAGGCTACCATGATGTCATAGGCGAAA
>WTJX01000462.1 GCA_011524675.1 Cytophagales bacterium | reverse complement strand
AATTGCGAAAGTAGCTCAGGGGTAGAGCATCACCTTGCCAAGGTGAGGGTCGCGGGTTCAAATCCCGTCTTTCGCTCAGAGCAGATATATACGCTCGGGTGGTGGAATTGGTAGACACGTTGGACTTAAAATCCAATGAACATTAGTTCGTACGGGTTCAAGTCCCGTCCCGAGTACAAAGCCTACTAATTTTATATTAGTAGGCTTTTTTCGTTTTTCATTTAGTAGGCTTTGAATCATATTC
This sequence comes from Cytophagales bacterium, assembly GCA_011524675.1. Taxonomy (GTDB): domain Bacteria; phylum Bacteroidota; class Bacteroidia; order Cytophagales; family JAAEPT01; genus WTJX01. The sequence continues at coordinate 3,006 of WTJX01000462.1, read as the reverse complement.
AAAGCCTATTTTTAAACAAGCTCTTAGCTATTCCTTCTTCTTTTTATAGTTCACAAAAATATTAATCCATATAATTTTTGAAAGTGCATATAAAATAGGAGAAGTAATTAGTAAGATGCTAACAAATCCAAAAAATAGCTGGAATGGGGAACGAATACCAAGTAGATACCCTATAGTGCAAACACTAATAAAAAGAGCAACACCTAGTGCATAAGTCACATAATAAGAACCTTGATAGAACCCTGTTTCAATCTCATACTTTAAATGGCATTCACTACAATGAGAATGCACTTTTCCTATTTTATAAAATTCATAAGGATGCTTTGCTTTATAAAAAGAACCCTTGTGACATCTTGGACATTTGAAGTTTAAGATACTATATAATTTAGACCCTTTAAACATAGCTTTTTTTGTTTATTTTTCTATCAGTAAAGAAACTGCATTTCCACCAAACCCTACGGCATTTACTAAGATACGTTTAAGATTTTTTGGGGTTTCCTGTGTTTTTAAAGTTCCAAAAGGCATACCGATAGCTTTTTGGTGTTGTAATTGCATCAATGCAAAATCTAGGCTTAGTGCTCCACTTGCTCCAAAACTATGTCCAATTTTCCATTTATTGGTCGTTAAAAAGGGTAAGGTATTTTCTCCAAATATTTTTTGTAATGCTCGGTATTCAGATAAATCTCCTTTTATAGTTCCTGGGGCATGCATTACTACGGCATCCACACTTTTTGGTTCATGATTTTGTAATGCCATTTGCATTGATTTTTGAAAACATACAGCATCTGATGTGATAGAAATATTATGAGTTAATGGTTCGGTGGCATAACCTATACCTATAATATGAGCCATAGCATTAGTTTTTTTTCCTTTTTCAAGGCAAAAAACTGCAGCACCTTCTGCAAGAAACATCTGGTTGTATTTTTTATCTAAATCTAAAGCTCTACAAGGGTATTCCTCGTTATTTTGCCTACTATATACTTTTAAAGCTTTAATTTGTGCAAGAGTAAAAGGAGTTAAAGGAGCTTCCGACCCTCCAACTAAAAAGTAATCACATATTCCAGATTGTAACCATGCCACACCATTAAGTACAGCATGTAAAGCTGTAGAACAAGTGATAGAATGACTAATTTGTGGACCTTGAGACTGTAAATCATGAGCAACCCAAGAGGATATATTTCCGAGTGTTGTAGTGGGTGAAGCTAGTGTGCTTGATTTTTGTGTAGTTATAAATTCTTGATGGTATTTTTCAAATAATGTGGTTGCTCCTCTGGAGCTACCTATATTTATTCCAAAATTTGTTTCTGGATTCCAGCCTGCTTTTTCAATAGCTTTACGTGAGCTATGTAGTGCCATGAGTACTGTTGGATCTAAATTTTTATAGTGACTGTTACTGTTTTTTAGCACTTCTAAGGATTTTTTGCTTGCTAAGCACAGCCGCCCTACTACAGTTTCTTGGTTGTTTATAGTTTCTAGTGTAGCAAAATGTTTTTGAGGATTAATGGTGTAATTTTCCCAGATTTCTAAGGGGTTTTCCCCAAGGCTACATAGCGCGCTAGAAGCAGTGATAGATATTGGATTTGTAATCAAGAGTTAAGTTTTATTATTTCGTAAAGTTTAAACAAGTTCTAAGATATTTTCAATACTTGTGTAGATTTTTTGAAGCTCTTTGTTAGTGGTAATAAATGGTGGTACGATGTATATCGTATTTCCTAGTGGTCTTAAGTAAATGCCTTGTGCCATAAAAGCATTGTATATTTTCTTTCGAGTATTTCCATAGCGTTCCTTACAATCTATCTGTAGTTCAAAAGCTAAAATAATTCCTTTACTACGTACATTTTGTGCTTTAGGATGTTTACAAAGTGCTGCGATAAATTCTTTATGCGATTGTTCAATGCGTTTTCGGTGTTGTTGCATCGATTTTGAAACTAATAAGTCTACGGATGCTTTTGCTACAGCACAGGCAATTGGGTTGGCGGTATACGTATGACAATGAAACAGTCCTTTTGATGTATCATCGCTGTAAAAAGCATCAAATATACGTTGTGTACATGAGGTAATTGCCATGGGCATAAAGCCTGCAGTAAGTGCTTTTGAAAGACATATTACATCTGGTAATATTGAAATTTGTTGAGAAGCAAAAGCAGTACCTGTTTTACCAAAACCAGTCATGACTTCATCTGCGATAGTTATAATCTCATGAGCTTTACATAGTTCTAAAATAGGAATAAGGTATTTGGCTTCGTACATTTTCATACCTGCAGCACCTTGTACTAAAGGTTCGTAAATAAAGCCTGCAATATCATGAATATCTATAAGCTTTTTTAAATTGGAAAGTACTTGTTTATGGTTATTTTCATTAGGTACAGCAATCCGAACCACTTTTATAAAATGATTTTCAAAAGGTCCATTGTATACAGAAAGTCCTGATACGGACATTGCACCAAAGGTATCTCCATGAAAACCTTCTTCGAAAGCTAAAATCACATGGCGTTCTTGTCCTTTATTATGGTGGTATTGTAAAGCTATTTTTATGCCAATTTCGGTTGCTGTAGAACCATTATCAGAGAAAAATACTTTTTGTTGATTTTCAGGTAAAATAGCTATGAGAGCTTCGGCAAGATTTGCTGCAGGTGCATGGGTAAAACCACTAAAGATAACTTGATCACAGTTTTGCATTTGTTCTTGTGCTGCATGTATTATTTTGGGGTGACAATGTCCATAAATAGAAGTGTACCAAGAAGAAATGGCATCAATGTATGCGTTTTCTTTATCATCGTATAACCAAACCCCCTTTGCCCGTGTAATAGGAAGTACTTCAGGTTGTGTTTTGTGTTGTGTTAATGGATGCCAAATATAGTTTTGGTCTTTTTTTAGAATACTTTCCATATAGTAATAGTATTGATAGCAAAACAGAATAGATGTACGGTATCAAAAAGCTCTAAAGATTTTCTAAAGCTGTTTTTAATTTTTGTGCATAACGGCTGATGGTCTCTTTAGTAAGAT
>WTJX01000070.1 GCA_011524675.1 Cytophagales bacterium | reverse complement strand
TATTAACAGACCAACCTGTAAAAAACAATACAGATAAGTATAAGGCAGGGGCACCATTTCAGTTACCATTCAACTTAGATTTACCCATAGGTGAGCGTAACAAATGGTTAGCACACAAAGACCTTTTAGATGGTTCTATCCAAGTAGCTGAACAATTGATAACCATGATAGATGATGAGGGAGATGCCAATGCAACGGCTAACAAGCGTTATTTATATGGGCTTATCGAAGCAGACAAAAAATTATTAGAATCAATCCAAAAACTTACAAAAAAATAGTGAAATGAGCAAGATACAAGAAATCAGAATATTGCCTCCTATAGCAATAAGTAGGCTAGGAGCATCTCAAAACCCATTAGAAGCATATGAGCTAACTATCTCAGAAGAAAAGCCTTTAGATTTTAGAAAGATTGATTTAAGGGACAATTTAGTTGTCAATACAGATGGTACAGTAACGCTACAAGAAATAAATAGTGATGCTGAGGCTGAACTTTCGTTTAAAGATCAAAACCAAAATATAAAGCCAGTAGCTCCTTTTTTGGAACTCTTTTATATGCCAGAGGGAGAAAGTAGGCTATATCCGCTTACCGTCAAAGCACTAAAAGAAGCAGGATATACAGCTATAAATACAGAAAATATAGCAGACTACATCCAATGGAAGGTAAGCATTGCAAACCATAAGATATACAGGAGAACATATGATGTGAACGATCAGATAGCCTGTGAGCAAACCATAAAAAGTCATACTGCTCATGCGTTAGAAGGAACATCTCCAAACTTTATAGAAGGTAAAAAGTTGCCCTTTGGAAAGGCGCAGTTTATTAAGCCATCTACAGAAGATGAGGTTATTCGTTTGAGGTTTACACCAGCACATGGTAAAGTGTATCGTTCTAATGGCTTCATCACTAAAGATGAAATCACGCAGTTTAGCCTTAATGAAAGTACTGAAATCAAAGAAAAAGATAAAAAAGAGGCAAAAAAACTTTTAGCACAATATGAGGATTTAGCCGAAAAAATAAAAAAGCAAAGTTCCAAAGAAGGTATCAAAAAGTTAGTTTCAGAGCAAAAGCAATTAGCTCAAAAGATTGATGCTATTTATAACCCTGTGCTAGACTCTTTAGGTATCATATCTCTATATGATGCTAACAAAGGCGGTTGGTATGGCTATACAGACGATACTTCAAAGGTGCCTACTACCAATCCAGGGAATATCTTTTATGGTTATGATAAAGGCGGTTCTTGGGCAAGTTTAGGCTATTTTGATGACGCCTGTGATGGTTTTATCAGTGCAAGTTTACAGTCATTAGATGCAAAAACAAGCATTACCACCAAAGCAAGCATAGTCGCTGGTCCGCCAGATTTTGCACCAGATACGATGCCTGTAAGAGTGGCTACAGATGAGATAGAGCAAATAGTACTTGGTGTAAATGTTTCTGAGCCTACCATAGAAGAGGTAGAAGAGATTGTACGAAGGTCATTTGAAACGGTGCGTTTGATGAATACCTCCGTAATGAATGGAGATACTGTAGAAGGAGGCAAGCCAAATCAAGCTAGTAATATGTCGCGTCAAGATACCAATGATACTAGGACACTCTTTAGACCACTTGCTGCTACCTCTATAGTAGATAATCTTGCACTACTTTCATTGCATGAAAGAGTTTATAACGGTCTCGGTGCTGGTAAATCGGCTTGGTTTGCAGAGTTGCTTAGAACACCGGAAGAGATAGGAGACCTGTCAGATGAAGGCAGACGCAAAATGCCGGCGCTCATGAGGGGAGCAGATGCTAGAGCTCTAACACTAACGCGCAGGCAAATCGATACCGTCAAAAAAGCAGGCTGGCAGTTTTTAGAAAAACAAGATGCGCTAGAAGCGGTATGCGCTACTATTGAGAAAGAAGACATCATATCGCAAATGATGTATCAAGCACAAGGTAACCCCTATTCCGTATTGCCAAGGTCAGCCGTATCCAATTGTTTTCCAGGCTTAGAGTATGACTTTAGAAATTTATGGAGAAGAGCTTTCAAAGAAATAGTATTAGTAGAAAGTTCAAACATAGTGCTGGAAGATAACTCCACAGATGCCAATACTACAGATCTACAGTTTTCGTATCTTATATGGATAGACGAGAGCGCTACTATGGTCAAAGCAAGAGGACCTGTACTACCATCTAGTATAAGCGATCTTAATACAGGTAATGGGAATGCTCTATTTATGGAGTGGTCAAATAATCTTGCTCAATACATAGTCGCAGCACAAAAATCTAATGCCCCATATGAAGTAACGGCTTATTTTACTACTGCAAAGTGGAAAAATGAGGCTGAAACGGATGATCAGATAGGTCCAGAAGCTATACCTTATCTTTTGGATGACATACAAGTGCCTGACAAAAGTGATGCTAGCTATCAAGAAAAAATAGACTATTTGATAGCAAAAGGACAAATAGTTAAGAAAAACTTGACTGTACGTAAGTTCTTTAAAACCGATAGCTTGGTTATGGAAGATGGGCTAGTCAACCCAGGAGATATGACACAAGGGCTGTGTTCGCCATGGCAAAATGATTATATAGAGTGTGCGTGTTACTATTGGGCGGCCAGCAGACCAGACTACGTCAATGTAGAAGCAAATGATAAAGGTGTAAGTCAAGGAGACAACTGGATAGCAAAGCAAAGAACAGGCAAATATACACCAAGTACAAAAATTGGTGAAAATCCAGCTTTATTGACTTATACAGACTTATTCAAAGATTGGCAGAAAGAGTTGAGCTTTGTGATCAAAGGAAAAACAGAAGATACAGACGCTATAGCATCTAAGAATAAAAAAGATGAATAATCATACAGTAATAGAAAAACTAACGGCTTTGGTTCAACAAGAATCAAAGCCATATTCTTCTAAGCTACATTTTATTTCTACCGCAGCGAATCATTCAAAAGTTTTTATTCCTAATAGGAGTCAATTTGTGAGTGTCTCAGAAGAAGTAGAGCAAAAACTCAAACAGCTTGTAGATACTGAAAGTAGTGAGATTGATGAAGTTTTAGCTACCTTAGGTATAGACGTATTACCAGCCATAACAGATACTCCCTTAGAAACACCGCCTACACATGCTCTTTCTTTGGCGATATCTCAAAAATGTAATATGGGCTGTATGTATTGCTATGCAGAGCAAGGTAGTTTTGGTGGGCCTTCTAAAAGTATGCCCCTAGAAACAGCCTTAGCATCTATAGATATGCTCATAGATACAAAGAAGGCAGGGGAGAGAGT
>WTJX01000574.1 GCA_011524675.1 Cytophagales bacterium | reverse complement strand
AATTTGAAGAAATTCTCACTTAACAGAAACAGGGGTTTTTAGAAGTCCCCTATAAATAATGGAGGAAGGATAGATTTATCTGCCCCTGGAATAGATATTTATAGTGCGTACTCACCAAATGCAGCGGGGGGCAAGCTTTATGCTACTTTAGAGGGGACAAGCATGGCTACGCCTCATGTGGCAGGCTTGGCAGCAACCTATTTTCAAGCTTTTCCAAACAAGACGGCTGTAGAAATATGGATGAAGCTTGAAAAAAATGCAAAACAACTCAATAAACAATTGATAAGAGATGTGGGCAGTGGCTTGCCACAAGCGATTATGTGAAATAGTTGATGGTCAAATAGAAGGCTTTAAGTATTTTTGGAGGACTGCTTAGCACAAGTATGTAAGGATAAAAAATCTGTGTAAAGAATATAAACGAGTAAAAAAATGTATAAATATTTGGGTATTATTGAACTCGATAACGAATCTTCAATAGATGTTATTAAGAAAGAATTAGAGCAACAAAATATTACGATAGAAAAAATTTATGCTTCCACAGGTGCAATACAGCTTACTAGTAGTGTAACATTGTCAGAGAATTTTCATAAAAATATTAAGGGCATAGAGCTAGTCGAAAATAAGTTTCGCAACAATTATTAAAGGATATCTTATCTGTTTTGAGTCGTTTTAAACAGTGATTCTATTTTTAAAAATTGAGTTTTTAGAGATGCCCTAAATCTAAAAGCCTACATTTAACTATAAGAAGGCCTTGCACAACTAAGGTTTTGTGCTTAGTCAAGGCCTTCAAAATTTTAAAACCGCAGTTTACTGACTGTAAATGAGGACTTTAAAATGTTGTATAACGCTGAATAAGTGCAAAAGATGGTTTTGCAAAGCCTTCTATAAAGAATGTTTTTACTTTTAAGCTATAGAAGCATTAAATCTTAGGGATTCCGGGTTTAAAATAAAAAGTCAAAAAACAATAAGTTTTGAGGGAAGTCTTCCTTCATTTTTCCTAAAAAGTATAACTTTAGGAAAGAAAGGAGTTTAAGTGATAGAAAAGGAAGACTTCCCTAGTTAAAAGCGGAATCCCTGCACTAAATCTATGAGGATGCACTAGCAAGTTCTTTTTTACTTGCCATAATCTTTACCCCATGTTGTATTGCTAAGAGTACAAGGTCAATTTTGATTACGAATAGACTAACCAAAAGACATAAGAGTATCATTTCTGAGTTTGAGTGATATGTTCCACTATTATAAATATCCCAAGCTGTCAATCCTACACCAAGTTTTTGGGTTAGTAATTCTATAGAGATAGATAGTGGCGCAAGTAAGCATAAACTTAACTTAAAACCATTAAATACATTTTCTAAACCCAAAGCATAATAAAAGTTTTTGTTATTGGTGCTTGTATCCTTTGCGGAATGTGAATTTCTGTGTGCTACAAAGTAAGAAATAAGCATGGTAGTGTATAAGATTGTTGACCAATAGAATGTAGGTGTACTGAAATCAGTCTCTTGGTTTTCAGGCGAAAAAACGATCAAACCAACAATGACTGATAAAAATATTGGAGAAGTAGCTAGAAATAATTTGAAAAACCATCCTATGCTTTGTAAAGTGGATGGGTGTAGTGATATAGCATAACCTATAATTGACCCAAGGAAGATAGAAATGATCCAAACAAGTATGATGTTCTTTTTAGTAATATTTAAAGATTCAAAGAAGGACATAAAAGTAGGTTTTCCATTTTTTTCCTTATTTGACAAGTATCTCTCATGTTGCTTCTGGAATCTTTTGTAGCTACTGATTACCTCTTGTGGAAAAGGGAAAGATCTAGCTAGAATGTATCGTATCTCCACAGTAGGAAGCTCTGAACCTTCTCCTATTTTTCGTTTCTTGTTTTTTATAGTTTCTAATATTGAATCAATTTCTCTTTCATAATTCTCTGAATTATTTCGTCCTAACATCTTTTCTTTTACAATACCTGCTTGTATATCATAGCTTTTTGAAGCTATAAGCATCCATAATAAAAACATGATAAAAAGCAATACAGGGATAATTACCAGTGTAAGTGGATGAATGATTTTTTTTAATTCTTTCATAAATAGTTTTTTTGATTTTTCCTCTTTTGTTAGAGACGACCTTTTAATAATGTAAAATAAAAACTCTTTTTTTGAATAAAGCCGTTTAGCTCTATTCAGTCATCTTTAGAAATTTAAAAGGAGAGTTGATGAATGTCTCTCAAATTCTAGGAAATACAAACTTATGAAATTACAATAAGTAAAAATTAAAAAAAATAAAGTTTGTTAGTCATTTTCATAAAAGAACGCTAGTACCAAAGGAACTTAATGTTTCAATCAATTTTCTCTCTGTTCAAAAACTTTAGTCCTGCCTTTTCATTATTCGTACAAACAGCTATCTTTGCGCTTCTTTTATGAAGATATGAATACTTTTATATACCATAGTGCATTAGACAGATACTTTAAGATTGCTATAAGGCGTAGGATATGCTCATAACCGTTCCTATTCCTTTATTTAATCAATCTAATAAGAAAACTGAATTCCTTCCCGATGCCTAATATAAAAGTACGAGTTGCCACCCCCTCCGATTGTCAATTTGCCCAAAGTATCTGCCTACAGATGGAAGAAAGTGCCAAAGCACGTGGCACGGGCATAGCAAAACGCACCGTTGACTACATCCAAAAACAAATGAATAGCGGAAAAGCCATCATCGCTATTGATGTAAGTAAAAATGAAATTGCTGGTTTCTGCTACATAGAGTCATGGGGACATCAAAAATATGCTGCTAACTCTGGCTTGATTGTCTTTCCCGATTACCGCAAAATGGGACTGGCAGGAAAAATAAAAGAACACGCCTTCAAACTTTCGCGCAAAAAATTTCCTGCTGCCAAATTGTTTGGATTGACTACCAGTCTTGCCGTGATGAAAATTAACTCTAAAATTGGTTATCACCCTGTTACTTATTCAGAGCTAACTGATGACGAACAATTTTGGAAAGGATGCCAAAGCTGCGTGAATTATGAGATTTTGCAAAGCAAAGAAAGAAAAAATTGCCTGTGTACTGCCATGCTTTTTGATCCTAAGGTGAAAAAAAGCAAATGGAAGATCACAAGAGGAGCTATTTATGAGCGTTGGAAACGCTTGAAGTTCTTGAAATTGACTAAATGAGACCTTAAGATTCTTAGATTTCAAGACAAAAGACATAAAACGTATAATTGTAGGGTGTAGCGTAATTTGCTTGTGTCTGCTTTTACTG
>WTJX01000343.1 GCA_011524675.1 Cytophagales bacterium | reverse complement strand
CATTAGCTCCTACTAATGAACCTTGGATATAAGACGGAGATACTTGAATTTGCAAACAATTTAAAAGCGAAAAATAATGTTCTGTATGAGGTATTTTGAGGTCATGGTTTAGTTTACTAAAGTTTATATAAAAATCTAACAGCTTGTTTGGCCTTTCAATAGTAGATGAATCACTAAGACTATTATTCGTCGTTAAAAAAAAACATTCTTCTCTCTGCGATACTTTTGTTTTATACAGCGGAAATTTAGTAAAAGTGTTTGTGTTGTCCACCCAGTTTATTTGCTTGAGATAATTCAAAAAACCATTTTGAGTAGTTAACGTTAGGCTCATAGAAGGAACATTTTTTTTCTGAATAGTTTTTTGGGCAACCATTTCAAAATTATCATCATATTCATAGGTGATGACAGTGTCTTGTTGTGCTGTTACACCATCTATTTCAAAAACAAATTGCCCTTTTAAATACGACATAAGTGTATCAATATTAGAAATATTCAAACGATCTCCTAATGTAGATGTTAGATTATCAATATTTACCGTCGCTAAGTTAGAAGATAGATAAAATGATGATGACTGATGTTGTATTTGTTCATAAGAAGAACTCTCTTGATTAGTTCGCTGACCTTCAAGTTCTAAAAGTTGATCCTTAACATTTATATTCATCTCTATTGCATCGCTTACAAAAGCAATATGTCCCTTTTGCTTCTTTATTCTTTTGATTAATAAATGATCAGACTGTTGAATAAAGTTTTCTGTTTCAAACATACTCAAAAGTGATAATTCCAAAGCCTCTTTCTTTTTTTCCTTTATCAACAAAGTAAAAACAGCCTTGCTGTTGTTCCATGCGACAAAAAAACCATGACCGACATCAGCATAATCATACGTCTTGGTGTGCTGAATTTCTACTTTTTCACTAAGGACTTTTTTGTTTAGGAAGCTCTTAAAAAGTTCCTTATTAGTAATATGTATGACTGTAAACCATTGGTAGGGGTTATTTTTGAGACAGTAAACAAACAGATTTGAAGGAGTAGTATAAAAAACACTACTCTCATCCTTTTCTGTCTTACCATCTTCCTTCTTCTTTTTCTCTTTGGTCAGTTGTTTGTAATAGTAACTTGGAGAGCCAATAGCATCCCAAAGTATTGTTTTCTTTATGTCATAAAGACCGATCCGTATGACCACATCCGAATCTTTATGAATCGTACCTAAGTAAGAATTTCTATCAGAGATCAACTCATACATCCGATAGCCTAAAATAGAGACTAGGACAATTAAAAAAACAACTTTAACCTTTCTAGACACAACTTATTGCTTTAGGATGTTACTATTTCCCTGCCGGAACCTCTGGAACAGCTAGTTCTTCTTCTATAATAATTGGCTCTTCAAGTTCAAGTTCTTCTATAATTTCTAAATTCTCTCTCTCTTGATAAGGCTCAGAATATGTATTTCTTCTTTCAATGCTAGCGGTATAAAAACTGTCGATCATATTGATAATAAAAGCAAAACTATTTTCTTTTTTACTATCTGGTACTTTCCATCGAATCTCGTTAACCAGTTTATTTCCTTTTAGCTTATTAGTAGAGAAACTAATATCTGAAGCATTCTCTTTTAATAACTCTATATCTTTTTGAAATGAATAAGGAAGCATCCCCTGAGGTAATTGATTGATTACTTTTTTTGCTTTGAACATATAGTGAATACAATTTTCTTTCAATACTTTTTGAGTTAATGACGACACATAACTTTTATATGTTCCTTTCTGTATCTGGCTCAACCTTTCTTTTGAAGAACTTATAAGAAGAGCCTCTCCGTCAAAGAGCATATATAAATTTATTGGGAAGTCATTCTTAGGAAGGTGCAGCTCGTACAAGTTGTTATCATTAGAAACTAGTTTTTCTTTCATTCCTATTTTTAACATTTTCTCATAGATGTCTTTGGTTTCTGTCGTAAAAGCAAATAAGAAGTCTGGTATTGTTTCTGTTTTCGTTTTTTCTACAGGAGTATAGTTAAAATCGTCATCATACTTATAGCTAGTATAAGTAACTTCTCTTTCTATAAAGCCTGATACTTCCAACAATAAATTCCCAGTAACAATTTCAGCAATCGCTTCTTCATCTAACAGTATGGACAATAAGTCATAGCCCAAATCAAACGCCATAAATACTGTTTGTTCCCTGCCCATATATTCTTTATCTCCAAAAGACTGAGTTATATTATCAGCGATATTATAATACGAATCTAATATTGCTTTAGAATCTACATTTATGCTCAGATAACCTAAAGTTTTATTTTCATTAAAATAGTTGAAAAACGGTTTATGAAATTGAGACTTATATATCTTCTTTATTCTTTTAACTGCGTCTTTGTTTACTGTTGTTTCCGTTTTTAAAGAAGTATATTCTTCTTCAAAATCTAGCCTTATAGTAAAGTCTTCTATAGTATTTAAAATATTCAGAACATCCATAATCGTTTTTACCCCTGAATCATTATATCTCAAAAAAGAACTAGACTGCTCTAAAAAATAAGCATACGAATTGAATAACGTTTCATAGCCCACCCAAGCATGAATTTCATCACTTGTATTTTTACTTTTGGAATAATTAGCATTTGTAAGAATAGATTTGGAAGGAGTTGAATTGATTACATCTAATGTCTCTAAAAAGACTGCCTCTCTCACTTTTTCTCTATACTCTTCTTTTCTAGCTTCCCATTGTTCTCTACTCTCTGTATTCTCCTCTCTTGCTCCTAGCTCTTTGTTATAAATGGAAGATCTATAGTAGCGAAATTCATTCGTTAACGCTACATTAAATGACATGACAAGCATATTTTCATCCCACATAAGTATACTTGTTGTACTGCTAGAAGTCTTAATTCGATATGTATTCTTACCCTCTTTAAGAAATTGTTTTTTGTCATATTCACTAATAAAATCATCAAAGGAAGCATCCTTTAGTGGTATAAGAAAAGTATTGGTAACTGACCTTTGCTACATTTTCATGAAGTAATAAGAAGACCTGCTAAAGTCAAAGGCTGTTTTTTTCAAAGATAAAACCCTACCACGAGTCTCTTTCCCTAACATTTTATTTAACTCCGCTCCAATAGTTGTGTTCGCAAAATCCTCTAAAGAAAGTAAGGAAATGAAATTTTGACTATTAAAACTTGCTACTACACTTGCATTGGCTGGGATTTTTGTAATTAAATCTTGAGAAAAAGAAAATTGACTAAAGTAAATAAAGGAGATATAAAAAATAATTCGTTTCATTATGG
>WTJX01000103.1 GCA_011524675.1 Cytophagales bacterium | reverse complement strand
GGTGCCTACACTTATTTGAAAATGTAGCTTCTTTAAATTTTATTTTTTGTTTTCTTTTATTATGCTTCGAAGTTGCAAACTTCGAAGAGCAGATAGCAACACGTGCTACTGCATCGGCTTTTTAACCAAACGTAAAGTCCAAAAACTTTTGCAATAAAAAGCAACCATATTACTATGATTGCTTTATTCTTTTATTTATTTCTCACTCTTGCCGCCATCACGCTAGAGCGTGACGGTAGCCATCACTTTGACAGACTATGACCCAGCGAGGGGAAGTTTTAAACTTCACATTATAAAATATAAAGCTACATCTTATTTCTAAAACATAGCTTTTTTAAAACTCCGATCGCGCGGACTTGTACCTTAGGGCTTGCTGATTTTCTAGAGCAACTATTTTGAATAATTCTGTAGATCTGTCATATGGTAATTAGAATTCTGTCCAGATAGGTCATATACCCGACCTGTTTAAAATAGTTTTTAAATTGATATTGTAATGAGTTCCAAAAATTGGGGGATTTTTCGGCTATTTTCCCCAGAGTTATCAAATTCATGATAAAGAAAATCGCGCCGATCCAGCTTTCAGAAGTATCACTTCTTTTAGCTTGGATATTATTAAGGCCATATGCGTTTTTAGCTTGTCCAAATTTACCTTCTATAAGATTTCTTTGGTTCCGTTCCTTTTTTCTCTTTCTTTTTTGGTAAGCACTAAGCTGCTCTTTAGGCGGTCTTCCCAAAGGTTTGCCTACAATCCTAATTCCTTTTTTCTTTAAGAGTTTTCTGTTGGTTCTATTAAGATATATGCGATCTGCCAATAATAACTCTGGATAATGGCCATAGGTCTGTTTGAACAGTTCTATTTGGAGCTCTAAATCTTGAGATTCATTGAAGTTATCCCAACTAATGTGTTCAACTCGGCTCATACCATCTATTTCACTAGCACTGATCTTTGCTCCAAACTCGGTTCCAGCCTTATCCTTTCCTCTTGGGATTGGACGAACATAAGGTTGGTAAATATTAACAATTCTATCGGGATGTTTATGTACTTTTTGATCGTACATAAATTTTTGTTGCTCGTAGATATGCTGTATAACCCAATATATTTTTTGATCTCTTCTGGTGGCAGGAAACTTTTGAGGAAAAGCACTTTTAACGCCTAGGCTATTTTTCTTTTGTGATTCAAGTAGCTCTATATCGTCTAAAAGACTGGTAATATGATCCAAGTTCCTTCGAAGATAATGAAGTTGTTTACCTAGAAACTTACGAATCTCCTTTTTTGATTTTTTCTTCTTCTTAGAAAAAGAAAGCCACTCACTGCGGGCTACTTGGCGGTAAGTTCTTGGTTTCTTGGTCAGATTTGTTTGCTTGTAAAGAATATCGATAAGACGCTCACTTTCTTCTCTACACTTATTTAGAAGTTTTGCATCAGTAGGAAATGTGATTTTTTGATTGGCTACACTAGCATCTATTTTGAGCTTACCTTTAGGTTTAGAAGGGGTATCATCATCCGGATGGTCTTCTTTTTTTGATATCGTCTGTTTTCGTTGTGGCTTGAGGCTATCTGTTTTTTCGATAATCAATGTATTCCATGAATCAAACTCAGATGCCCCCATGCGTTTACGGATATCCACAAAAACTGTAGGATGAAAAGGAATTGCTGTTTGAAAACTCTTTAAACCACAAAAATATTGAAGATAGATATTCTCACTTATCATAGCTACTGTACCTCGGTCGTCTAATCCTAACTTATGTTTTACTATGATAGCCCCTATAACCATCCGAACATCTATACTTTCTCGACCTGAGTTACTGCTAAGTCCTTTGCTATAAACAGAAGCTAAAGCATCCCAAGGGATTAAAGCGGCTAACTTTACCCATCTGTTCTCCTTGGATAATTCCTGATCAAATGGATGTTGGAAACCGTCTAGTGTAAGTTGATTTGATGGGGTATACTTGATCATAAGTGCAAGGTATTTGACTAGAAGATAATAAATCAAATGCACTTATTTGTATAATTCCAAAGAAAAAAAACACTCAAAGTACTATAAATATTGACTTTATAACCGATATATTAGAAAATCAGCAAGCCCTACATAAATATAACAAAGCCCTAAACATAAAATGCATAGGGCTTTACTTTTTAATAATTTCTATGAAAAAAATTATTCTTTATGTATCTCAACACTATGTGGATAAGGAATTTCTATTCCGGCAGCATCAAGTGCTAGTTTACAGTTTTCTATGGTGCCAAAATAGACATCCCAATAATCTGCAACTGTTGCATAAGGTCTTACGGCAAAATTAACCGAACTATCTGCTAACTCTGATACGTTTACAGATGGTGCTGGATCTTGTAATACTTTAGGGTTATCTGTAAGTACTTTCATTAAAACGTCTTTGGTTTGTTTAATATCGGCATCATAACTAACACCAATAGTTAAATCGACACGTAGTTTGCCTTCGGTAGAATAATTAGTAATATTTCCGTTAGATAAAGCTGCATTAGGAATGATAATTTCTTTATTTGTAGGTGATAGTATTTTGGTAGTAAAAATTTCAATTTCTTTAACAACACCTAGTTCCCCTTGAGCTTCTATTAAATCGCCTATTTTAATAGGTCTAAAAATCATAAGTAAAACACCACCAGCAAAATTTGCTAAAGAGCCTTGTAGAGCCATACCAATAGCAAGACCAGCAGCAGCTAATATTGCAGCAAAAGATGTGGTTTCAACACCTAAAGTCCCTAAAGCAGATACAATTAATATAATTTTTAGAACCCAGCTTAATAGGTTTACCAAAAACTTTTGAAGACTTTCATCGTAATTTTGTTTAGCCATGACGCCTTTGGCTACTTTTAGTAATTTTTTAATGATCCAAGAACCTATAATCCATATAGCTATAGCTCCAAGAATTTTAGTTCCGTAAGTAGTGGCTAGTTCAATAATTTTTGTGGTGTCTAATTTCGCAACAGTATCTGTTGCTTTTTCGATTAAATTGTCGTCTTGAAAATACATAGTCTTTAAATTAATTAATTATACTAACTAAAAGTGCAATAATTGCTGGAACCGATTGCACATAAAATAGTTTTATTTGTTTTGTAGAATAAGACCCATAAATACCTGCAATAGTCACACACACTAAAAAGAAAATAGATAAGGATATATCTTTTTTTAATAATGAAAAAATGATGCCAGCGGCAATAAAACCATTATATAAACCTTGGTTTGCTGCTAATGTTTTAGTCTCTTCGGCAAATGCTTTAGACTTCATTC
>WTJX01000245.1 GCA_011524675.1 Cytophagales bacterium | reverse complement strand
CTATTATACCTTGTACTCTAAGGTATCCATTTGATATCCTTGAAGTTAGGTTTTCTTTTTTCAAGGAAAGCATTGCGCCCCTCCTTAGCTTCGTCAGTCATATAAGCCAACCTTGTCGCTTCACCAGCAAATACTTGCTGCCCTACCATACCATCGTCTGTTAAGTTCATAGCAAACTTTAGCATTTTTATGGAAGTAGGAGACTTTTCTAAAATCTCTTGTGCCCATTGATAGGCAGTATCTTCCAACTCATCATGTGGTATGACAGCATTGACCATACCCATTTCATAAGCATCCTGTGCGCTATAGTTTCTCCCTAAAAAGAAAATCTCTCTTGCCTTTTTTTGTCCTACCATCTTTGCCAAATAAGCAGAACCGTAACCAGCATCAAAACTAGTAACATCAGCATCTGTTTGTTTGAAGATAGCATGTTCTTTACTCGCCAAGGTAAGATCGCATACCACATGTAAGCTATGCCCACCACCAACAGCCCAGCCTGGTACTACAGCGATGACTACTTTGGGCATGAAGCGTATCATACGTTGTACTTCTAAGATATTTAGACGGTGCATACCGTCTTGACCCACATATCCTTGATGACCTCTTGCCTTTTGGTCACCACCACTACAAAAAGAATACACACCGTCCTTAGGAGAAGGACCTTCCGCAGAAAGTAAAACGACACCTATGCTTGTATCTTCTTGAGCATCATAAAAAGCATCAATGAGCTCACTTGTCGTTTGAGGACGGAAAGCATTTCTTACCTCTGGTCTGTTAAACGCTATTCTTGCTACACCATCCGATTTTTTGTAAGTGATGTCAGTGTATTCCTTTGCTGTCTTCCAGTCGGATTTACTCATTTTTGCTTATTTTTTGAATGATTTGTAGTTTTTTTACCCTGTGTTTTACCCTGTGTCCTAGTCTGCGTTTTTGCTTGTGTTTTACTTTGCGGTTTATCCTTTGTCTTATCTTTTTTTGGATAATACTTTCTAGTCTTCTTTTTCTTTGAATAGGGAAACTTCTTTTCTACTTCTTCTTTGAGCTTTTCGTTCATTTCCTCAAAGCCTTTCTTTATGTCGCCATCTATCTTTTTGTTAAAGGCTTTTACCAATACACCGTTGAACTCTTCGCTCTGCTCAAAAAGTGTTGTTCCTCTACCGTTATATTTCAAAATAAATCGGTGTTCACCATCAAACAACCCTTTGAACATAAAACTTCCCGTCCATACTAATTCTTTATTTTTAGTACATGCAAGTATGCGAGACTTAAACGAAGCCTTGCTCGTTTTTACTTTAATCTTTTTACCTTCTTCTAGCTCACCCTCCAAGCTCTTGATGAAAGGATTCCATGATGGATATTCCTTAAAATCTGTAAATACTTTCCAGACATTCTCTGGTTTAGCTTTTATAATAATAGATGTTTTGATTTCTTTTGTCATAAAAAAATATTTTCTGTAACACTAGGAGCACGATAGTATCTCCATAAATAAGTAGGCAGACAAAAATAATTGTGTTTTAAAAAACGAGTGATTTTAGTTCAGGTCAAGGCAGAAAGCAAAGCTTTAGCAAGCTAAAGTACGTATTTCTAACGATGAGATGAATTAAAATAGCCGTTTTTTATCATAAGTATTTTTGGACGACTACTTATAGTAGTACTAATTTGATTTTACTGAACGTTTTTTAAAGTTCTAGGCTTTCTCACAACTTCATAAACACTTTCTGTATGGGTTTATTCGTTCTTCTTTTCTGTTTTAACATCTTTCTTTACAGTCTATGAGCTGTATTATATTTAAAAAGACTTTGCAAAGCCCTCTTAAAGTCATTGAAATGATTTTAACGTTTAGTTTGAAACGAAATATAGATTTATCACCTAATATTAACTAGGTGAAAAGCAGGTGAAAAAGCTTACATTACTTTGATAAGCTAGACAGACGATATACTCAAGAGAAATGAAAATGTCTTGTGCCTTAATCAAGTTTCAAGACTTCAAGCTACTTTACAAAGCAGGCATTTTGATTTCACTCTTACCTTAAATATACTTTAGGTCTTCTAGCAAGAGGCTATTTCTTCTATACTAATAACGTAGATAAAAGTAGTCTCAGTCTAACGACATAGAAAATAATTACGAATAATCGAAAGAGAAAGTTTTTCTACGTGTCGGAAGATATATAAACCATGCCTATAGCAGACAGACCAGCCTTGAACATTGTCTAACAAAGGTTTTGCAGTGCCTTCTGTAGTTGCCCTAAAAGCTTTATAAGTTAATTTTTGGACGACTACTTATGAGCAATTACTTTTCAGTGTATTATGCTGATACGCTTGATAACACTCGTATCAAATTACGATTATGCTATACTTACTTAGTAGTTAGTTTGATGCTTACGATAAAGACATCAGTATAATGCGTTCAAGCGTTCTTCTATGCTAAAAAGCATCTGGACTTTTAACGTGTTTTTTTAATCATGACTCACTTTATTAGAAGGCTTTGCATAACTAAGATTTTGTGTTTAGCCTTCTATTACTGAATTTTCAGTAATAGAGATCAATAGCTGTATTTTTGTTCACCTATTTATAAGTCTAAATTAAAAATTAAGTCCACTTTTAACCTTTGATATGCTCATGTTAAAAGCAATATGTCACAAATTTTATGTAATCTAGTTTCGTTCAGTGTTAGAAGACTTTGCATAACTAAGGTTTTGTGCTTAGACAAGGCTTTCAAAATTTTAAAACCGCAGTTTACTGATTGTAAATGAGGATTTTAAAATTTTGTATAACGCAGAGTAAGTGCAAAAGATGGTTTTGCAAAGCCTTCTATTACTATAAATAAGCCGTAATATACAACAAATTCATAGAGCATGTTTAAATTTTTCGTTTTCTTATAAATTATTGCATTTCAAATAGAAAAAGTGATGTAAACAAAAAAGGCAACCCATATGAGTTGCCTTTTTTGTTTGAATGAGATATTGAAAACTTATTTCTGTGCTAAATCAAGTTTGTCTTTCTCATCTAAAGCATGATTTTTAACAGAACCTATTTTGTTTTGTTTCATCATAACACTTTTCATTGTAGGTCTGTCTTTGTCTAATTCTACTACAGTATCTTTTTCAAATTTGATACCCATAAAAGACATGAAGGCAACTCCCAACAATCCTGTAACAAACATGGTTATTCCCAGACCTTTCAAGGGTTTAGGAACATCTGAATATTTTAATCTTTCTCTAGCAGCAGCCAATACTACAATAGCCAATAACCAACCTATACCAGAAGAAAA
>WTJX01000164.1 GCA_011524675.1 Cytophagales bacterium | reverse complement strand
GTAATTATGGGATTAACTTCGCAGAAAAAAACGCTTACTGTAGTATTATTAATTCAGAAATTAGTGAGTGTGGAGGAGGTGGTGTACAGTTGGGTTTGATGAATGGGAATCCCAAGATCAAAGATGTATATCCTGCTAAGGATATTTCTCATCATGCTATAGTTGCCAATAACAAGATACATCACATAGGGATGTTTTTTCCTGCTGCTGTAGCAGTAAATATGGCGCAAACGCATCACAATACCATTGCTCATAATGAAATACATCATTGTAGTTATTCTGGTATCTCTACGGGAGCAAATTTTGGCTTTGATGCAAACTATACTTCATATAATGTTTTTTATGCAAACAGAATTTATAAGGTGGGGCAGTTGGTCAATGATGGTAGTGGTTTTTATAATTTAGGTCCTGCTCTTGGCTCTGTAGTCAAAAATAATTATATCTCAGACTATACTTTGCCACCCTATGCTATAGGGGCTGGGCTATATGGGTTGTATTTTGATGAGGGGAGTGCGCTGTATCATGCAGAAAATAATATTGTAAGAAATATTCCTTCTCCTCCTATAAAAAATAAAGGCTATCAATATTTTTTGAAGAACGATTTATCATCAAAAGATCAAAGGGTCAAGATGACAGATGTTTCATCAAAGGCAGGTATAAACCCTGATTTTAATCCAGATGACCTTCCTAAGGATTGGTTTGATCAATATCCTTTTATAGGTGTAGAATCAGAAAATTGGCCGTATACACCAAAAGAAGAAACTCAATTTGTCTTTCGTTATACTAACTATTCACAAGAGTTTGTAAATAAAGAATATCATTGGGATACTCACGGTAACCCTTATTGGCAGATTAGTCCTCAGCGTGGGGATATGTCTTTAGAATCAAATGAATCTGAAAAACTGAGTTTCCAAATTCGTTATACTGGTGATATCTCTCATATAAAACCGATTCCAAGTTTGAAGGTTACTATGAAGGACAAAAAAGGAGTAGTTTTCTCTGAAAAAGACGATGTGTTGTTTTCTGAAAATAAACTCTCTACGCTTAAAGAAAAGACTCATGTAGATACAAAACAAACGTTCGCTTTGTGGCATCTTGATGATTTAACCTCTCGTCTAACTTTTGGTGATGCCATAGCATCTAGGAAAAAGAAAAAAGCTAACGCGGTAGAATATAAAGGCGCGAAGCTAAAGCTCGTTACTGGAAAGTTTGCTTCTGCATTGCATTTTGATGGTAATGGTTATTTAGAGTCTTATAAGCCTATGATTAGTACTAGAGATTTTAAGCTGGATTTTTGGATTAAAAGAGACTCTTCTTTTGGAGTGGATTTTAAAGAAACTCTTTTGAAAGGTCCTGCCTTTGAGGTAAGGGTTGTTAGGGAGGCCCATAAGGACAAAATAACACTAGTAGTCAACTTAGAGGAGGGGTCACAAAAAGGAAAATGGCCTTTTACCATTTTGAGTGTTCCTTATAAGCCGGATGTTTGGAATCATGTGGTAGCTAGTATTAAGAAAGGGAAGATCAATTTGAAGGTGTTGCCACAGGGCGAGTATGTAATCAAGAAAGTGGAAACAGAAATGATAGGGGTGAGAAAAATAGAATTTAGCAAAATATATGTAGGTGGTCAAGGCTATGTAAAACCATTTGTTGGAGTGATGGATGAACTTTTTATTGAATATTTATAATCTAATCTATGACTAAAAAAGTATTAATTTATGTTTCTTTTTTCATACTACTAGGCATACAAGCCAAGGGAGCTGAGTTAGATGAAAATAGTGAGCATACAAAGAATGAAGGGATAGGTAAGTTTATTTATGGTAATTTCAGAATGCCAATGGCTTACTATTCTCTTAAAGAACACTATGCTAGTTCTTTGGAGCACCCTAGGGCTTTTGTCTTGGGGAATGATAGAGTGAATGATAATAATAATCAAAATTTGAATTTAGCTTTTAAAGGGAAGATAAATCACCAATATGAATTTACCTCAGGCTTGGTCTTTAATCCGTTATTCACACCAAAAGGAGAAGGTAGTTTAGAGGCTCAAGTAAGGATGTTTGGCGAATTGAAACTCTATAATAACGATGGGGTTTTTAAATTGAGAGTGGGTAATTTCTTACTTCCTACTTTAACTTCCTTTACCTATAAGTCTCCAACGCTAAATTGGTTTCAAGGTCGCTTATCTTCTGTTTTTGAAAGGTTTCAATATGCTGATATTCGTAATGGTTTTACTCGGTACAAAGATTATCTGAACGATGTAGAACTCAGTTCGCAAAACTTTTCTGAAGGCTTTGTTGAAAATGGTGCGAGAAATCTTAATGGGGTTAGTTTTCAAGGCACATTGACCAATAGTCTCAACGTGAAAGCTATCTATGGTAAGTCTGTATATAATGTCTCTTCTCAAACCATAGAAAATGATTATAAACCGTCATTTTTGTATGGTGCGATGTGTAACTACCAGTTAACAAACCGTTTAGTGTTGGGGTTGGCAAGTGTGCAGAATATAAATTATCTGTCAGCACAAGAGGATGTGAAAGAGAGAACACAGACCTATGCAATGACTAGTGATGTGCGCTTGAAATTTGGGAGCATTGAAACTGAGTTTGCTTACAATAAACACGCAGCAAAGCAGTGGGGAGAGGCACTTTTGTTCAATTTTAATATTGAACAGTATAAGAGTGTGTTGCCATTTTCTGTAATCTTAGGAGTGCATAGGATCAGTCCAAATTTTATTTCTCAATCGACTGAAGTCCTCATGAATACCAATACAAGCTTAACATTTAACCCTAACCTACCTAATAAAAGTACAATTTCTGAAATTGACCATTTGAACAATAATAGTCAAGGGGTAAAAGTTCAACTCACTTCTGTTTTAACTCCTAATATCACGCACCGTAAAGACATGTTGAAACTATACTTAGGTTGGCAAGCACGCAAGGAAATCCAAAAGTCAAACCAAGGGTTTAACTATTTTCATCGTATCAACGGGTTTATACTAGGTAAGTTATTCGGTTTTAATGCTGGTCCATACGATAGGTTTACTTCTTTGTTTTGGGAATACGTAGAAAGTGTTGACCAATTAGATACAAGTGCTGTATCTACTACTGATAAAGCATTTACAAATATAGAAGCTAAAATGACCTATTATGGTAAGGTTAGAAAGAGAGATTTTTTATTTAACTATGTTTTTTACGGTGCTTCTGCTCAAAGGAATTGGTCTTTCGGCTTAAAAACTAAAGGAGAGTATCTGCATATTATTGCACATGATATTGAG
>WTJX01000447.1 GCA_011524675.1 Cytophagales bacterium | reverse complement strand
CATTTGACTATGAGGGAAATGTACTACAAGAGCTTAAGGAAGGACTGGAAAAGCCTACAGACATCTATGTAGAGAAGGACCTACTCTTGATTACCAATTACAAAAGTAAAAGCATAGCAAGCTATCGTTAGATAGTGAATACAAAAAATGAGACATAAACTTAGTATCACTTTATATTTAACTACTGTAGCTTCTCTGTTGATGCTAGGTATAATTATTTATGCAATAGTAAGTAAGTCCAAATTTGAAGAAGAGCAAGTTTTTGGATGTGGTGTGGTTTATGATGATTATTTCTGCGGTACTTCCGCTCTTTCCTCCAACAACCATCATCCTTACGGAAAAAAGTTATTCGTACTGAACTGCAAATCTTGCCATGCTATACATAAAAAACTTGTGGGACCAGCATTGAAAGGAATAACAAAAATAAGGAGTAAAGAATGGCTTTATTCATTTATAAAAAATTCTCAGTTGATGTATGACAGAAAAGACCCTATCATACTAGAAATTCATGATAACAGGATAGGATTTATGCACTCTTTTCAAGCTTTACCGTCTGCCGATATAGATTCCATTTTCACTTATATAGATCACAGCTACTACTAATTCTATTTTAATTTAGTTTTTGCTTTACTATATAACTAAAATCCAGTCATGAAAAATACGCTTATGATGCGAGTGCATTACATTTATCCTTATCATCATACGTCAAAAGCTACTATGAAATAATTCATAATAGCTTTTTCACCTTTTATGCTACTGTGTGTACTTCCCTTAGTTTGCAGAATAGTCATAGAAACTATTTGGTTGATCGTAGTAAAAATTACCCAAAGGTATTGGTAATCCTTCTTTTTGTATTCTGTCAAAAGCAGGGTCTTCAATATTTCCTATTTTCTGATATTCAATCTGTTGAAAGCCACTATTCAATAAAGGTGAATTGTTTTGTAAGGTTAAGTCCCAACCTTCAAAATTTTTGAATAAAGGTGATTCATACATCCAGTTTTTATTCCAGTTTTCATTAATATTTGGACTTGTCCTTCCCCACTTAGATGTTTCTTTATGTGTAGCAAAGAATAAATTATTCTCTAAACTATAATCCAAGTTTTGGTAATGCTCTTTATTGTTAGCGATACCGTTAACTGTTATGGACTTAGGTGTTTCTTCATGACCAGTATATACAAATACGTTATTATTAATTTCTACCTTGTCCATTACTGCCGGCTTTGCCATCCACCATGCTCCTAAGGTCAACCCTGGTCCTTCAGAGTAAATAAAAATATTATTTTTCACACTGTTTAACTGCTTAACTCTCAAAGCTGAGTATTTTCCACCTGTAGTATTTACAAAAATATTTTGTTCATAGGTGTCTCCCATAGCATCATCATCGGCTCTGGCAGGCTGAATAGAACGAATATTATAAATTAAGTTTCTTTTATAAGTATTGCTACCTCCTGTAGCTGAAACATATAATCCGTTTCCATCACCTAGTTTTGTTACCAAATCATGTAGTTCATTGTCTTGAACGAGGTTATTTCTTGTATGTAGGAATGGAATAAACTCTTGCCAGTTTTTAGGGCTATTGATTTCGTTCCATCTTATAACAGGAGTAGCCTCAACACGCTCATCAATCATTTCTTGATATCTTGGATTTAGACTTTTATAAGCACTAAAGTGAATGGTATTACCTCTAAACTCTGGTAACCATCTCCCTCTCACTCCTGATAATATGATGCCATTGTATGGACCATCAAAAATGTGGTTATTGGTGATTTTATTATGTCCACTTTGGAAAACATGCACACCAGCCCCATGCCATACTAAGTCTCCAAAATGATGCATTTTGTTGTTATGAACAATGTTATGCTTATTTACGTCAATCGTTCCTGGTCCGTAGCCTGCCATAAGTACACAAGTATTTCCTACTTTATTAAAATAACAATTGGAGACTTCATTTTTTTGTGCGTAAAGATCCATACGTACCGCAGTACCTCCTACATTTTTAAATTCACAATTCGTGATTTTAACATTTTCTGCACATTTTAATCTAACTACAGCCGTAGAAGCATCATATTCTTCCCAGTCGTGTTGCAACGCTATCGCATTTTCTCCTTTTGTTTTTCTATCGGTAAACTGAAAACTAATGCCTGATATCGTGATGTTTTTTACAGGATGAAAGGATTTCTTTGATTCATTAGTTTCTCCTTCAATACGAAATAGCTCAACAGTTCTTGGTATTCTAATATTTTTTGGTTTTCCTTCTGGTGCATAGATATAAAGATATCCCTCTTTTGCATCGGCTATCCATTCGTTCGGCTCATCTATGGCGGCCGCTACGTTTTCTATCCAAGCAGAATGACATGTTCCCCAACTATTTTTATCATTCCCGTTAAGTTTTCTTAGAGAGCCCGATGGAAACGTTCTATACATAGGGTAGGTAGCAGGTATTTTGGTTGTTAACGTATGTTTTTGCCCGTCTATTTCTTTGATCGGTAAATAATTAATCAACCATTGTTCTTTAGGCATAATCAATAATTCTGCATTTTCAGCATCTGGATAAGCTGATATATCTCCTTCTTCGAAATACAGTATAGAGCGTCTTTTATCAAAAAAACGATGTTGGAGATTTTTTTCTACATTATGAATTTCCTCTAAATTAGGGTTGTTTGCGGGTGTAAAACCTTTGGTTCGTGCTCTAGGGAGTTTATCACCATTAGCATCGTAAATCGTTTTTACTAGGCTAAAACCTTTGCCCGTTTTTGGAAGGGCCGTTCTCCATATTTTCTTACTTGGAACATGCGAAAACCTAGAATAGTCTTCTACTTTTTCCCATTCATTTGTAATCGGTGCTCCTGAAATAATTACATTTCCATCACCTACGATAGACATATTGCTTAGCGTATTTGGTATGACAATAGTTTCTAAAACTTCATATGTTCCTTGGCTTATATGAATGGTTATTTCTTTATTTTTTGTTCTGATTTGTTTAGCAAGGTCAAATGCCTTTTGAACCGATTTGACAGCTTTAGAAGCAGAAGTTCCTTTTTGTTGGTCATCTCCATCCAACGATACATAAATATCCTTAGCTTGAAGAGATAATGATGTGAAAATGACACATAATATTGTGCTAAAATAATATTTCATAAGCATTAAAGTTTATAATAGTTACTATTTAATCAACTAAGTGAATAGACAAAAATAATTTTAGGTTAAAAAATTATCTACCATACAAACTTATCGAATCTACATTAAATGCTGGTTCATAAATGTTCGTAATAGGTTT
>WTJX01000241.1:2203-11343 GCA_011524675.1 Cytophagales bacterium | reverse complement strand
GTACCACCGAAGTTTTCCCAATTCCCAGCTGTGTAATGCCCAACATCTAATGTATTTAAGTCATTGATACCGCTTCTATCCGCATCCAACCATGACAAGCCTACCTTATAAGAAGGTGAAGTTTCTAAGAAATCAACATCCCAATATTCAATCAAACTTACAAGACCAATGTCAGTACCTTTGTTACTATTGTTAGGCGCTTCACCTAAGAAGTACTCTACCTCTATTGGTTTGGTTGTATTGACAGTTCCTGTATTTTCCAATACTAGAGGAGCATAAGTACCTTGCTTACCTACAGGGAAAGTCATTTTGTTGTCTATAAAATCGTTTCCTATCTTCTCAAGCGGCCCTGTGATATAACTATTGGTAGAGTCTCCGTCAGTATCATCTATTGCTATGACTGCTCCATGTTCTATCGTAATCATATTTGACCCGCTATTTTCTAAAATACCTTCGTAAAGACTCAATTTATGTTCTATTGAGATTGGTTTGTTTACAAGGATGTCAGAGTTACCCGTTGCCGAATTACGAACCATCAACTCATAGAATGAAAGATTACCCGCAGCATCCAAAAACTGTATGGCATCTCCATTGATGTCTACGACACTGTTTTCAGGAGTAAATGTACCATTTACTGTCCATCCTTTTTTGATAGTCAATGTATCAGTACCTGCTTTTACCTCTACTCCACTTTGTACAGAAAATGCTTCGTGGAAAGTAAAACTAGTCCCTAAGCTTTTTGCTCCTGAGCCTTCAAAAGAAATATCATAGAAGTTACCGCCGACATCACTACTGTCAGAAATCGTTTGTTCGGTATTACCGGAGAAGGTTATATTCGTCCCTGTATTGACTACAAATGAAGCATCTTCTTTAATATCCCAGTCTCCGCCTACTTCTATATTCTGTTGCTGCACAAACACACCATCAACTAATTTAAAGTCTCCATTGACCGTTAAATTATCCGATTGTTGGATAGACATATCTTTGTCTGCTAAACCATCATTCAAAACAAAGTTATTGAATGCTTGACCTGCGGTGGTTAAAGAAACTGTACCAGAGTCAGAACCCATGATGACGGTAGAATTGCCTGCTGTAAATGTCCCTGTATTTAACCAACTACCTCTTATAGAAATTATTGACTCCCCATTGACTGTCATCGTTCCTACATTAGTAACATTTCCACCTTCTTTTTCTTTGTTTCTGTCTATGTACAGACCTACGTCATTGTTTAGCGTAAGGCTTGCTTCTTCGTCAATAAAGATACTCAATACGATAGCAGAAGGATCGGCAGCACTGTTGAAGCCAATGATAGGATAACGATCTTTGTCGTTACCAATAAATACATTAGATACTGAGTCTGGTACTCTTGCAGGTATCCAATTGCCTCCATCATACCAGTTACTACTATTAGTACCAACCCACTCCCATTGATCTTCAATGAACCAACGTAGGTAACCATCTTCTGCATTGATAGCCAACTCATCTTTTTCATAAGCTGCACCACCTCTAGCACCAATATAGTTTTTGAATACGATAGTATCATTCGTTCCTGCACCAGTCTCATACACTACGTTATAATCCGTACCCGTATTGAAAATCACATTTCTAATGGTATCTATCTTTTCTGCCAAATTCGCGAAATTAAATGTTAAATACCTTCCTGTTTCTACAGCATTTGAAGTACCATTCGAGAACGTACCATCGCTAAAGTTTAACGTTTTATCTAAGACTGCACCGCTGGCAAAGTTGATTCCCATTTCACCGATATTGTCAACAGAATAGTACTGAGCTTTCATTGTTGCTCCACTTTCTACATTAAAATCATATTCTCCAGTAAAATCTGGATGGTTTGCCAATTTAGCTGGTAGTCCAGGGGCACCCACTAAACAGAAAGTAGCTCCCGATTTTACATTCAGCGTAGACCTATCTCCAAAAAGAATTTGGTTTTGCCCTCCCAATACCAAGTCTGTATAGATATCTAAACGGTCAGTAGCATTGTCATCGTCTCCATGGACGATATCTGCTGTACCCAAATCTAAGGTTGCATTGTCTATGGTAAGGTTATGCAACACATTGATATCTCCGGCAGTAACGGTATATTTTGCTGAAGTAGCAGAAGTAGCATTTCCAATTTCCATATCATAGAATGCTCCTTGACCAAAGGCTAAGGTTTTGTCAGCTGTAGATTTAGGGTCTAACGTAAATAAACCAGTACCAGAGGTAACCGCACCTAGTATTTCAAGGTTTTCTCCTAAGGTAAAATCATTATTCCCCAAGTCCAAAGTCCCGTTTTGTACTACTAGATCATTATCTATGACTAAATCTTCTGTAACGATTACTGTACCAGACGCGTCAACGATCACATCATAAAAGCTATTAACACCATTACTGATATTGCTTATGGTCAGAGGATTAAAAATAATGGTAGAAGTACCAGCGGTAACAATAGCACCAGAAGAGACATCATTGTTCCAATCTCCACCTACTTGCATCACATCGTTTGTACCATTGAACTCTAGTTTTACTGAGTTGTTGATCGTTACTGCTTCTTCTACTATGATGTCTGGACCGTTGTCATCGTCAGAATCTACTTGCATAAAAGAACCATTTTCTAAGGTCAATGACTTCATACGTGCTGTATCATCATCAGAGACTATCGGCTGATTCAAAACACCAGCCCCAAACTGAGGGATGTATACCTCGCTTGTAGAATCTGGTACTAGCCCTGTATCCCAGTTTTGCTCATTGAACCAATCATTGTCTATCAAGCCTGTCCATGTATAGATAGGAGGGATCAACCAAGTGATCAATCCGTTATCATCAGCATCGTATAACTCACCAGAAAAAGCACCTGAATAGTTATCTATCTCTATGCTACCACTCGTAGCAATGGACTTCGTGATGTTGGTCGCACCTCCACCAGGGTTTGATGGGAAAGATATATTCTCTATGAGATTATCTTCAATGAAGTCTTGCGTATTTTCTATTCTCAGCATCGTTCCACCAGCAAAGCCATTATTGAATGATCCATTACTAAAATTATTTTCTGTATCGATCAAGCCGTTTTCAGTCACATAAAAACCACCTATCGAAGGGAATTCTATCAAGTAATATTGTGCATGTACAGTTGCTGGTTGAGTAGCAGAGCCATCTATTCTGATGGTGTACGTACCACCATTGGTAGGATGATTACTTACGGTTGCCAGTTGTGATTCTGTTCCTACCAAGCTCAATACGCCTTCTTCTTTTACCGCAAGCTGTGCACCACTACCCATTCTTAGTGTTCCTCCAGGGCTAGATGTAGTAGAGACATTCAATATTCCATATACTTCGGCAACATCATCACCATCACCCAAGGTCAAGGTATTCCCACTCACATTGAGTATAGTGTTGGTATCCAATAATAGATTACCTCTTATCTCTAAATCATCTAACATGGTATATGTAGCACCAGGTGCATCAAAAGTAATTCCGAAAAAGCTAGACCCATTGGTTTGTATAGAAGGTGTAGCGCCTAATGGAGCATTCAAATAATAGCGAGCCGTTACCTCATTTCCACCACTTGCAAATGCCCCCGTACCTGTCGCTATCATACTACCTCCTATGTAGGTGTACCTATTGTTTGTATGATAAGTACCTGACAAGACCGTTAGGTTATTGTCTATTTCTATATCTTCTACAGCATTTATTACCGTATTGCCCGTATTATTCACAATGATATTATAAAAATCTTGAACACCACCTTCAGCAATTCTTATTTGCTGTAGAGCAGAGCCGTCGAAAATTACCGTTCCTTCTCTTCCTAAGAAAGAGCCATTATCAGCGGCATTGTCGGCAAGCCATGTCCCTTGTATGTTGATGGTATAGTTATTTTCGGATACGTCTAAAGTCGATGCATTTAAATCTAACCAATTTTGCACTCCAATATCTCCACCTAGCGTTTTAGTTGTCTGTGTATGAAGTACTAATCCTCCGTAGGTAATCCCTCCCCTAATCGTCTGGTTTATTACTCCAGAATAGCGTTGTTGAGAACCAGCTTCTAAGTCATACACTGCAAAACCTGAAGGGAAGTTATCTGCACCCGAAACAGTGATCACAGAGTTTGTACTCGCCATATGCATGGTGTCAGGCGATAGTGGGTCTGTATCAATATTTTGGATTTGATAATCATAGATCACAAAAGTCCTATTGACAAGGTCTATGTCTAGGTTGCCATAAAGATTAATATTTCCTTCTATCCAACCCGCAGCAACTGATCTACCAGCGAATTTATTGCCCCCACCTGTGATGGTTAAGTCGTTAAACTCTACAGGTACGTCACCTAATTGTAATATATATTGATTATTGGTACGATCAAAAATGACTTCTCCTTCA
The DNA here is from genome assembly GCA_011524675.1 of Cytophagales bacterium. Lineage (GTDB taxonomy): Bacteria > Bacteroidota > Bacteroidia > Cytophagales > JAAEPT01 > WTJX01. Next base: position 6,969 of record WTJX01000241.1, on the reverse strand, counting down.
TTGTTGCCGTAGGTTCCCGCAGACCACCAATTAGGATGCCCAAACCTGATATTATAGCCGTCTGTTCCCATGAGTGTCCCTCCTTCATAGATGGTTACCTCCCCATTGATGTCCATATGTCCTGCAAAAAGTAAAGTAGCTCCATCTTGTATTTCAAGGCTATTAGGTATTGTAACTGTATCTGTTACAGTTACAATTGCTGTATTGGCAATGTCTAAGGCATTTACATCAATATCATTCAATGTTTGATTTTCTGTACCATTCATCACTACTCTTCCAAAAACAGACGTATTATTAAACGTACCTCCATTACCATTCAAATCACCACCTACGTATATTCTGTAGCCAGCGGTAGTAGGGTGGAAAGAACCATTATCTGTAATGGTCAAATCATTTTCGACATGGATATTTAAACCTGAAACAGACAAATCTCCAGAACCTAGTGGATTAGTCACCTTAAGATTATAAAAAGGCAACTCTTGTGGTTGTAAGGTATTGACCTTAGCTAAAGGTGTTGCCATGGTTACGGTAGAGTTACCATGAGAGAAAGATGCATTGGTAGAAGCAAGCCAAGAGCCTTCTATTTCTATTTCACTTAGCTCATCAGACTGTACTAGCGTACCCGATACTCCATCTCCTAGCGTTAGATCTCCACTGACCTCTAGTCTCCCCCCATTTTCTAGCTTAAGTACACCATTGGTAATGTCTATATTTACTACCCTAGCTGTATCGTCCTCCCCAATGATAGGGTTGAAAGGCTGCCCCAAAGGAATGGTAGCATCAAAGGTAGCAGCCACTGATTTGGAGCCAGATGGCACTATGCCAATGTCCCAGTTGGCAGCTTCAAAGAAATCACTACTTACCGTACCTACCCAAATGGCTGCATTCACTTCATCCCATCGCAATACCCCTAAGGTAGCATCTTTTACGGTATTAAGTACCGTTCCTGTAGCATCGTACTCCCCTTCGAAGTTTGCCCCTGGTCTTCCTAATACCCCTTTGGTATTCGTAAAGGTAATCGTACCATTGCTCACATCAGTAGACCTTCTTACATTCAGATCAAATGTTTGATCTGGTGTACCTCCAAAATTAAAGGTTACATTATCAATAGTGGTAGCTGCATCATTTTCTAACCATAAATAGTAAGAAGAAAATTCCCACCAGGTTGGCATATCACTAAAGATACCATCAGAGAAGTTGTTTGTTGCGTCGAGTGTTGCACCATCCAACAATTGAAAACCGTTGTACCAAATATTACTTATAGTATAATACCTCGCAGCTACTGTTGCCCCAGACTCTGCAGTGATACGGTAAAAATAGTTCCCGCTACCCCTATTGAGGGACGCCACGCTTCCTTCGCTCCCCACTAAAGAAAAGCTTCCACCATCTTCTACAATAATACTTGCCCCTACATCATTTAGCTCTCCACCAGCTAAACCACCGTCATCATTACAATGGAAGGATATGGTAGCACCAGGCCCCACTTCCAAACTACCACCGCTATGTATGGTCATGACCTCACCTATTGGATCATCATCATCGTTATTTCCAAAATCCATCGTAAAGCCCGTTAGATTTACTGTAGCCCCATCACCGATAAATACATCTGACTGGAACTCTATGTTTGAGTTGATCTGATAGGTTCTGTCATTGGTTGAGTTCAAGTTAAAGTATACCGTTTGAAACTGTTCATAATCTAATATTTGAATGATCTTGGTTTGTCCCGCAGAGTCAGCCTCAAAATATACAGTATCACCCACTGTCCATAAAGCCCCTCCTGTTTGTATATAGTTACCCGTAATGGTAATATCAAACACGCTATCTGCGTTCATATCTAATATTCCCGCTTCAATAATCAAATCATTGACATGCCAGTCTCCTGTTTCTACCGTTTTAGTACCCCCATTCGAGATGGTAACATTCTGTGCTTTGATCCCTGGCAAAGTTTGGGCATTCCCTCTGTCGAAATTGATGTTGGCACTGTCCAAATTCCAACCTCCGTCAATAAAAAAGTTTTGCGAAGCAAAATGATGGGTAATATCTTTCCCAAAGTAAACGGAATCTCCTTCATCTACCGTAAGGTCTTGGTCTATATTGATTCCATTATTTACAAAGTTCGTTGCTGTAGAGTTACTAAATGTTACATATCTATACGTATTAGTCGCCCCTGGGTCTACAGTTTGTTCCGCATCACCATAGAAGACAAAAGGTCTGGTAGCAACATTAGTCATAATAAAGTTACCATTATTTACCCAAGAAGTACCTCCAAAGTCTGTTTTCCTCTGAGAAGATAAAATGACACCTTCATCAATGGTAACATTACCAATAATATTGATTGTATCAGTCCCATGGTTGGCAGTTAGGGTTTTAGTTCCAGAACCATCAAATACTAAATTGTTTAATAAAAAGGCATCTCCAACTTCGTTATCATTATCACGTAAAACTTGATTACCATCTCTTGCTAGGGTAATGGTGTTGGTAGCATCATATTCCCTTAAATCTAAAATTTCTCCATTCAAATTAAAATCGTGCCTTTGATCGCTTAAGGTAACATTGTTATTCATCAAGAAGTTACCATTTACATTTAAAGTACCGTCTGGAAAGCGATCACCCGCAGAACCATACACCCATAGATGACCAAACTCTATGGTTCCATTATGTGTATATAACTCCATGTCTGCTGCTCCGTTGAAGTGGAATATAGAAGTTTCATCAACAGAATAACTATTGAAGTTCATGGCAAAAGCCTTCTGACCCGTTACAGCCGTTGTGTACCTTGAATTTTCATTCATCGTAAAGCTTCCCGTACCATCACTAGTAATCGCAAAGGCTGTTGTATTCATATTGATGTCATTGTCTAGCGTAAAGTCTCCTGTAATGGTGAGGTTATTAAATATATCTTTCCATCCAGAGCCTGTAAAAAAGACATTGTTGAAGGTTGTAATGTCAGCATCCAATGCCAAATAAGCACCATTATGAATAAATGTACCTTCTCCCCAGTTCACCGCACCAGTAAAGCTATCATCTACATTGAAGTTACCTGTAAGGGTAATGGTATGGTCATTGACTTCTAGGTCATATACATCCATCAAGGTCAAATCTCCCAATACCTCAATATTACCGTCCAAGGTTCTTGTTGCACCAGCGTAGTTATCCCAGTTTCTAATTTGTAGGTTGTTATAAGTTAAACCACCTTTAATCACTTGATCTGTAGCACCATTATAAGTATACAATACTAAACCACCAGTCAAACTATAGTCAGAAAAGTTGGAAGGAAAATTGTCTTGTCCAAAGATTCTCAGTGCCCCACCAGACATAGCAAAGACGTCATCCCCGTCTCCTTGTACACTAATACCATCTAAGATGTCTACATTCACCTGGTCTGAAATGATGGTCATAGATCCTGTTAAGGTAGCATTATCATGAAAGCCTTTCACTCCACTGCCTTGGAAAGTAAGTTTATGAAAAGCTTGCGTTCCTGTACCATCAATGTTTTGGTCTTGCTCTCCGTTGAATACGATCGTACTCGTCCCAGGAACGAAACCGTCTGCTTTATTATTTTGCCAATTCCCTCCTACCAAGATGAGTTTATCATTTCCATGTAAGGAGTTACCTACTTCGTCAACAATAGTAATATCATTCACTGAAATATTACTCAAAACGCTCTTTGTAGAGTTTCCACTAAACTCTACATTATAAAATGTACCGCCATTGATTTCAGCAGTACCGCCATCATTGCGTAAGAAATAAGTAGTACCAGAACCACCATCGTATACACCACCATTTACTGTCCAGTTACCATAAATGTTTAGGTTTGCGCCTACACTGTTGCTAAATGTACCTCCTAATATACTGATATCACCATTGATCGTTAGTTCTGCCCCTATCGAATAGGTAGCCGTTCCTCTAAAAATAACATTATTAAAATTATCGGCAGCATCGAATGTAGTAATGGTATAAGCATTCGCAGAAGAATCGTCAAAAATGACGGTAGCATCATTTTCATTGAAAGTACCTGCATTAGACCAGTTCCCCCCTACGTAAATGGTATCTGTCGATGACGTTTGTGTGAGGGTCGCCCCCGTAGCGATGGTAATGTTTTCATTGATATCCAATGTACCACCATCTACGATCAAGCTTACGTTTCCTTGTAGGTTTAATCGTGTAAGTTCTACATTACCTGTCGTAGCGTCAATGGTAGGAAGGTTTGAACCTGTGACATGCTCTTCATAAATATAAATGGTATCTGCCTCACTTGGTATAAAAGTCCCTGTGTTTCCGTCTGGGTCAGTCCAGTTGTTAGCATTTTCCCAATCGTTAGAGGCTGCTCCAGTCCAAAAGAAACCAGAAGGAAACTGCCACCTCACAAAACCGCCATCAGCAGTAGCAACGTCGTTTTCATAATCTTTGCCTGCCAAGGTACCACCGGCAATCACAAAAGTAATATGATCATTAGCCCCAGAAGAAGTGGTTTTGTTACCGACACTTACATTGTGAGTAGGCCCAGCATTGAACACCACATTATTGGCAACAATGCTATCGCCACTAGCGGCAAGGTCTACATTGTCGGACAGGGTGATGTAGGCATTCCCTATACCACCGGTAAAGATACCATTATTAAAGTTGGAAATAGAACCTCCATCAATCAACAATCCATCACCACCTGTCCCCGATATGGTATAATATTGTGCTTCGACTTCACCCCCTGTCTGCTGAAATTCAAAATTACCAGCACCTTTACTCAAGACTACGGCAGGGCTTAGTGC
>WTJX01000241.1:0-2103 GCA_011524675.1 Cytophagales bacterium | reverse complement strand
TTATCTGCATCAGACATAGTAAAGTCTGAAAGTAATTGGTAAGTAGCATCAGGCGAGGCTTGGATATAAATATCTTCTATTTGATCTGCCGGTCCTAACTTGATATAAGAAGTATCGTCTCCACTGGCTTGCAAATAAATGATAGAAGAATCTATAGCGGTGGTGTTTTCTCTATTGAACGCTATAGTACCGCCATTGTTCAAGATACTTCCGTAAATATGATAGTCAATCCCCTCTACATCTGTACTGTTATTCCAATTGAAATTATGGTTTAACCTAAAGGTACCCGAATTGATGGTTAAGTCATTTTTGATAACCACCGAATCTTCTTGGACACCTCTCACCGTCCAGTTATCCATGGCGGCAGCTTGACCATCCTCTTTGTTAATGGTTAGATTGTAAAATGATTTATCTCCATCACCATCCAAACGGAGAAAAGAATAGGCTGATCCATTGATGATAACTTCTCCTTCTCTTTCAACAAAGTCACCAAAATTATGAAAGTTTTCTTCTACGGTAATACTATAATTATTTTCACTGACGTCTAAGACAGAATTTTCCTCTATTTGTAATGTACCATTGAGGCTCATGTTCCCCGTCAATATCACCGTATCTTGGGATGTTCCTGTTCCTACCAATATATCATGAAAGGTAGAGGCACTGACATAATGAGTAGTATCCCCATAGAAGCGAACAGCTGGCCAAGTAGACTGCAATATCCCGCTATTGTTCCAATCTCCTTGTACAAGCATATGCGTCCACATTTGCAAGTTGGCACTGGTTGTGATCTCTACATCACCTTCAACAGTCCATGCATTTGTTCTGATAGTTTTTAGTCCTGAATTATCAAAAAGGATACTAGGATAAAGGGTTGATGCACTAATATTAAATAAATCTTGATCTGTAGTACCGTTAAACACTAAAAGAGAATGCTCATTTTTGATAAGGTTATCCCCATCAGAACGTATCACCCAGTCACGCCCTACGTAGACCGTATCGTCAGACATATCAAAAGAGTTCGCAGAACCATTATCAAAATCGAAGTTCAAGTCTACGTGTATGTTGGAATTAGACGTAAGGTTAGACACTTGATCTATGAGTATATTACCGAAGGAATTACCCGAAGCTTGAGTAACGGTTTGATCAGGAGTGCCATACGCCCCTCCACGAAACACAATAGTCCCAGTAGTCTGTGTGAACTTCACTCCTTCTTCTTCATACCAGTCTCCTCCAACACGAAAACCTGCTCCATCAGAATTGACATATACACCATCTTGTATGGTAACATCTCCCCTTACTATGGTTGCGCCTCCTGACATGGTTTTCGTCCCTGTCCCCCCAAAGACGACATTGGATAGATTAGAATTTTGAATTTTTTGGTCTCCACCTAAAAAACGGACGGTACCTAATGTATTCCAAGTACTCGTCCCTCCCGTAGTCATCAGCCAGTCGCCATAAACGGTAATGTCAGAAGCCACTCCCGTGAGTGTAACACCATCTGTGGTAGTATGTGAATGTCGAAACTGCGCTCGTCCATTGTCATAGCAATAGCCTTTGATGATGAGTTTTCCCTCTGCATCAACATAGCGATGACCACGCCCTGTAAACATGATAGAACCATAGGTAGCACTAGGAATAACCTGAAAACCTCCGTTGTTATTTCTCTCAAAACGTACTAAACTGAGGGAGTCCATCTCTAAGACATCGTCTGTATTATTGAAACCAGACACAAATTGTGTTTGTCTTGCAGACCACAACTGACAATTGGCACCCAACAAAAAGGTATCGGGAGTAGCTATGTCTTCTGGATGATTGGTCGTCCCTATTATGAAAGCGTTCCACGTCAAATCCATAAATACTTGCTTTGCGGTATCACCTTCACTATTAATAATCTCTACCTTTCCTCCATCGGCGATGTGTACATCTGTATTGACCCATCGTCTACTATGCCCTGTACTTGCCGGTGCTTTATTTTTGACAATAAGGTTACCAAACTCAAACACAGAACCCGTACTTCTTGTATTCCCAAGCGTAGCATCATCATCTATGGTTTCCCATATGATAGTCGCTTCCTCTGCCCAAAAGCTTCCACCGAGTCTACCA
>WTJX01000009.1 GCA_011524675.1 Cytophagales bacterium | reverse complement strand
CCTTTATTTTGCAAAGCATGCAAAAAAGAAATGCCGGTATTTTGTGTGGGTATTTTCTGACCTGTCAGCTCACATATGGTAGGCAGTACATCCCAAAACGCACTGATATGATGAGAAATAGTGCCTTTTTCAATTTTTTCGGGCCATCTAGCGAGCATAGGCACTCTTATCCCTCCTTCGTGCATATCTCTTTTCATTCCTCTTAGGTTACCTGTAGAGTTCCAAAAGTCTAGCTTATGTCCTCCAGCCCCATGAGCTCCATTATCACTTGAGAAAATAACGAGTGTATTATCATCAATGTTGTATTTTTTTAGTATGTTCAAGATGGTGCCTACATTATCATCTAAGCGTTCTATCATACCTGCAAAGCCTGCCACTGGGTTGGTTACATCTGGGCATTTTTCACCTTTCCCTGCACTGTATTCGCCTATTACATTGTCAAATTGTGGAAATACTTTACGCCATTTCTCATGCAACTCTTTAGGGGCGTGCATTGCTGCATGTGGTATCGCTGTAGGGATATAGCAAAAGAAAGGTTTTTTGCTTTTGGCGTTTTTTTCTATAAACTGAAAGGCATCTTGCATGATCTCATCATGAACGTATGTCCCTTCTTTTAACGGTATTTTCTTGCCGTCTCTTACTATGTGAGAAGGGTAGTAGGTGTGAGCCGTCATTTGGCTCTCCCAACCAGAATATTTGTCAAAGCCTTGCCTTAGAGGGTTTTGTATGTCATGGCTGTGTGTAATACCTAGTCCCCATTTGCCAAATGCTCCAGTACTATAGCCTGCTGCTTTGAATACTTCTGGTAGTATGGTGAACTCTTTGGCTGGTGCCGCCAAAATTTCATATTTAAGATTTCCTCTAATGTAGCTTACACCGGCGTGCAAACCCGTCATCAATGAAGCTCTAGATGGACTACATACTGTATTGCCTGCATAGTGTTGTGTGAATTTCATTCCTTCACTTGCTAACTTATCAATGTTAGGTGTTTTTATTTTTTTTTGACCATAACAAGACAAGTCTCCATAACCTAAGTCATCCGCAAGAATATAGATAACATTGGTTTTTTGTTTTTTGGCTTGTGTTTCAAAGTAGCATGCGAATAATATAAGTGATAGTAAATATATTTTTTTCATAATTCTTTTTTTGAAAACCTTCGGCATGCTACGTCTTGATTGTAATGAGTTGTTAGTTTGTTTAATGCTTGTTATGGTGCTTATTATTGGTCTTAGCAGCTACTTTGCTTGCTGGTAAGTCATGATGTGCTTCTTTGATAACTGCTTTTATTTTAGCGACTATTTCAGGGTGTTGAGCGCTGATATCTGTTTTTTCGTAAGGGTCTTTTTCTAAATCATATAGTTCTATCTTTTGTTTTGCTTCTTCCATAAAACCTTTCCATTTTCCCATTCTTACTGCTCTAGAAACAATTCCTTTTGATGATTTAGTGAATTCAAAATATAAATAATCGTGCTCTTTCTTATTTATACCTTTGTTTTCTAAAGCATGTAAAAAAGAAATACCCGAATTTTGAGTTGGTATTTTCTGTCCTACTAGTTCACACATGGTAGGTAAAACATCCCAAAAAGCACTGATGTGGTTAGAAATAGTACCTTCTTTAATCTTTTTTGGCCACCTAGCAAGCATAGGTACTCTTATTCCTCCTTCGTGCATATCTCTTTTCATACCTCTCAAGCTGCCTGTAGAGTTCCAAAACTGATATTTATGACCTCCCTCGGCATGTGCTCCATTATCACTAGAAAAAATGACGAGTGTGTTATCGTCTATTTTATATTTTTTTAACAGCTCTAAAATAGTTCCTACATTATTATCTAAATGCTCCATCATGCCCGCAAAGCCTGCTACAGGATTGATTACTTTTGGACATTTCTCACCTTTTCCAGCACTGTAATTGCCTGTTACATTATCAAATTGAGGGAAAACTTTACGCCATTTTTCATGTAACTCTTTCGGGGCGTGCATTGCTGCATGGGGTATGGCGGTAGGGATATAACAAAAGAATGGTTTTTTGCTTTTGGCATTATCTTCAATGAAATCAAAAGCATCTTGCATGATCTCATCATGTACATATGTTCCTTCTTTTAACGGTATTTTCTTCCCATCTCTCACAATATGAGAAGGGTAATATGTGTGTGCTATCATTTGACTCTCCCAGCCAGAATATTTGTCAAATCCTTGTTGAAGAGGGTTTTGTATATCCTTGCTATGGGTAACACCAAGTCCCCACTTGCCAAAAGCTCCAGTACTATAACCTGCTGCTTTGAATACTTCTGGTAATATGGTGAGTTCCTTGGCTGGAGCTGCCATACGTTCATCCCCTACATTTCCTCTAATGTAATTTACACCAGGGTGCAAGCCTGTCATTAGCCCTGCTCTAGAAGGACTACAAACTGTATTCCCAGAATAATGCTGCGTAAACTTCATCCCTTCACTTGCCAATTTGTCTATATTGGGTGTCTTGATTTTTTTTTGACCATAGCAAGATAAGTCTCCATAACCCAAATCATCTGCTAGAATATAGATAACATTTGGACTTTGTTTTTTAGCTTGCAAGTCAAAGCACACTCCTGCTAATACAAGAAATAGTATATATATATGTTTCATAATTCTTTATAAATGTATTTTGAACATTTCAAATATAGTCAAATAATGTATAATTGCAAAAAGTGAAATAACTGCAATTATTTTTCTCCACCTATTTATTGTAGGTGAAAACGTTTTTATACATTGCTTTTAACTATTTGCGGCTTGATTCTATTCCACGAAAGTGGTATTCTTTTAATGACGAATTTAAAAATAAATAGTTATAAGTAAAGCAAAAACTAAATTACCATTGAAGAGTACTTTGATAGTTTAGAAAGTAAAGTAATATTCTTTGTGTTTCGTACCTTGTGTTTACTACAGGGTTTTGTAAAAAGAAGGATAGTGTGATTTGATGTACACTTGCTTCTTAATCTACTGACTACTTAAGCTTTCATAAAAAAACAAAATGATATAATTGATATGGAGATAGGAGTTCTAGTGTTTAACTTAATAAAGAAAAAGCTCTTGAATGCTGGGCTTACAGAATCATTGGTCCATTTGAACGGTCATGATATTCATTACTACAGTAAGCAGTCGGATAAGGAAACACTGATGTTAGTGCATGGGTTGGGTGTCAGTGGTGAATTGCAATGGTGTAAACTGGTAAAACACTTAGCTCCAAAGTACAAGATTATACTTGTCAACTTATTGGGTTTCGGAGAATCAAAAGCTGCAAATGGCAAAAAATATACGTTAGTAGATCAAGTAGAGATGTTACAAACATTGACTGAACATCTAGGTATAACACAGGCAAAAGTGGCGGGGATATCATACGGTGGACTGGTAGCTTCCGAATTTGCTGAGGTGAAACCGAATATGGTATCAGAACTTGTCTTAATAGATACTCCTACTAAATTTTTAGATTTAGATGGCCTTTCTAGTTTTTTAAATGCAAATGGTGTTCAATCTGTAAAACATTTTTTTGTGCCTAAAGATTTTACCTTCATAAACAAACAACTAGCACTAGCCAATTTCAAGAAAATGTGGTTGCCCAACTTTGTCACTAAGTCTTTTTACAAAGTGTTTTGTAAGCCATATTTAGCAAACTGGGAGATCATAGTAAATGATCTCCTTACAAAATATGAAGACTTAAAGTCAAAAGACTATAAATTCAACGGAAAAACGTTAATCATTTGGGGAGTACAAGATCAATTAATCCCCATAGACGTAGGAGTGAAATTGAATCATCACTATTCAAACGCAAGCTTAGTCAAAATAGAACATTGCGGACACATTCCAATCATAGAACAAGCCAAAGAATGTAAGAAATATTTTTAATTATAAATAATATGTTTAGTGTAGAGATAAAGAGTGAAAGAGACGAAGATGTGTGCTTATTGATAAATGTTCAAAATCACTCATACAACTATATTTGTGACTGCGGTGAAGCCAAGGCGTTGAGTGCAAAAGAGTGTCGAAATACAAAAGCAATCTTTTTGAGCCATACTCATATCGATCATTTTATAAACTTTGATAAATTACTCAGACATCAAATAGGTACAGAAAAAAAGGTTACTATTTGCGGACCAGCAGGCATAACGGATCAAATACAACATAGAATAAAAAGCTATTGTTGGAACCTCATAGAAGCTGGAGCAGTGACATATGAGATTAGAGAAATAAAAGATACATCAACGTATAGCATAACTAACCTTAACCCTCCTCTATGGGAAAAAGAAGAAGTTGCTGTTTGTGAACAGGAAAGCATTTTCACAGAAAAAGATTTTAGTGTTGAGTTTGAAATTTTAGATCACAAGACAAGCTCTATTGCTTATTTGTTCAGAGCAGAAGATAAACTAAAAATTAATCTTAAAGATGGTTTTAAAGGAGGGAAATGGATCAGCGAACTAAAAAATGCCTATATACTTAATGATGAAAATAAAGTGATACAAATTGAAGAAAAGGAATACCTAGCAAAAGATCTTTTTCCAATGGTATCTATTATACAAGGTAAGCGACTAGGTGTCATCATGGATCATGCCGCTAGCCATGACAACCATATCAAGATCAAAAATAAGTTTACTCATTGCGACGATGTTTATATCGAGTGTTTTTATAAAAATGAAGACAAAGAGTTAGCGGTCAAAAACTACCATAGTTACGCTGCAATGTCTGGTAGTATCATGAAAGAGTGCAATGTAAAAAATGCCATTCCAGTGCATTACTCTAGGAAATATGATGCTACTGAGCTGGATGAACTCATAACCCAATTTGATAAAGCATATAAGTTATAGACTTGAGATTAAAGATTAAGGATTAAAGAGGTTTAGCTCACAAGCGCATGATTGAAAATGCTCAAGTTTTGCCTCCCACTTTCGTGGAATAGAATCGTGTCGTATGCTAAGAGATAAGAATACTTTGTTTTTTAAAATATATGTCCTAAAGACTTTTATTCCGCTTTTGTTTTTATAGCTGGCTATTTTTGCAATTATTTCGGTGATTTTTGAAATAGTTACTGATAGGTGCTTTGTAATTTGAGTTTGGATAATATTTAATTATTACAACCAAATCGAACAACTATGAAGACACTTATAAAACCTTTTCTTTTCATTATATATTACTGCTTTTTTTCATGTATTGGACTATCCCAAGAATATAGTGAACTTATACTTACTGTAACAGATTCTGCTTCCTCCAATACCCTCAATTACCAAAACGGACAAGCCTTTCCTTTTAACACCATAAACGATGGCTTCGTTTATGACCCTAATGCCCCAATAGCAACATCACCTACACTAACCTTTAGTGAGGCTACAGGCTTACAGTTTGCGACTTTAACCAACGCATGGGTAGCGTATAGTCTACAAACTCCTATTGCCTTAGGAGAGGGCTTTGAGTTTGCTTTTGACTTATGGGGTGCAAACTTAAATACCACTAGAGACGACAACTTTGACATAGAACTGTATGACGAGACAGGTACATTGTTTCATACCATCACAGCAGGTATAACAAATGATGTAAGTTTTTACAATCGTTTCTCTATTACAGATGCAGATATTTCCTCAGACAAAATACTCCACTCATTTATTATTAGAAACACCAATGGGAACGATGATTTTACACTGATGGAGTTACGTTTAGCAAAAACTTTTAACCCAATCGAAGAAGATACCTTATATGTATGTACCAATACAGCGATAGCCATCAGTGCAGATACAAATTTGACAAACTATGTTTGGACATCGGCAGATGCAGGAGATATAGCCTTGCTCAATGCAACAGATAATGATACGGTAGTATATGAAAACGAAAATGCTACGACAGTACGCTACTATATAGAAGCTATGCTTGATGGTCAAACGATCAAAGATACTTTAACAGTCATTAGCACAGAAGGACTAGCCATAGAGAGTGTTGATGCTAGTGATATTTGCGGAGGTGGCGAGCAAGTGGTATTAACATCTAACTTGAGTACGGGGATCACATGGTTTCCCATCAATGATATTGATGCTACCACAGCAAATACTATCACCGTTTCTCCTTCGGCAAATCAATACTATGTAGTTTCAAACGATGAGATACAAGGGACATGTGCTACGGCAGATTCCATGTATATAGACGTGGAGAGTAACACCGTAGGCGATACCTCAGTCTTTGGGGATTATGAATGGAAAGAGTATTTCTATGGCAATGAATCACAAAATTATGAATATTATTATGGTGTTGCGACTTTTGGGGATAGCTCGGAGGCAAGCTTTGACTCAGAAGATTTTTGGACGGTAGACGAAGACCCGTCTCTCTCAACAGTGGTCAACTACTATGCTGGCTGTTCCAATAATGGTCCAAATACAGGTTTCAATAACGCATATAATGTGGTATATAAGCGTAAGGGCTTTGAGTGTAACAGGTATCAATTAGATATATACAATGATGCCGCAGGAGAGATATATGTTGATGGAGAACTAGTAGCGTCTAACAGTGTATTCAATGTGCTTTTTGAGGCAGCATGGACAGGTGTATTAAGGGAAGACTCAGAAGTGGAAGTGAGGTTGACCAACTTAGCTGGTGATGGAAGTATGGCAGTAGATTTTATTCCTTTAGGTATAACAGAACAAGAATCCATTAAACTGATTACAAGCCCCTCGGTGGACGAGTATTTTATATGTACTGGAGGTTCTGAGCTTGAGATCACCACACGAGGAGAAAACTATCATTGGAATGTAGTCGCGGGGACAAACAATATAGATCGTTTCTCTGCAAATAACGATACCGCTTATTATATTTCGCCAAGTAGTGGTCAAGCAGATACCGTAACTTACATGGTAACCATAGACGGTTGTGAGGGAAGTGATTTTGATTTTATAGATAGCATTAAAGTGATTTCCTCAGATTCTGCTTTAACAAGTATTGTGAATTTAGACGGAGATAGTGCCTGCGTTACAGGAGCCACCTCTTTGGGAGAAGTAAGCTTACAAGCTACAGGGGCAAATAGTTATATATGGTCATCAGACCAGCCTTTGTCATCTACCTCTGGTTCAGAAATAACAGCCTCTCCCAATAGTGCGACATACTATAAGGTAGAAGGGACTATAGCAGGGAATAGCTGTGTGCATGACAACCCTACAGAAGACTCTGTTTTTATAAATGTTTTTGACATAGCAGATGGTACACCTGGAGATACTTCATTGTTTGGAGACAATGAATGGGTAGCCTACTTTTTTGACAGTCCCGACTATCAAGATTATTATGGTTACTATGATGTATTTAGTCCTACAAGCGCTTTGTTTGGGTTTCAGTCATCAAATGACTTTTTAACGAGAGAAAACCCTTCTAAGAATTTGAATAATCAATATTTTGGGTGTACCTCTACAGAGGAGGACTATTACTCTATTGTTTTTAAAAGAAAAGGCTTTCCTTGTGGTTATTATCAAATAAGCTTAGACCTCTTGAATTGGACTAATAGAGATAACCTTTTGACAGAAGTATTTCTTGATGGTGCATTAATATTGAGTACGGCAGATCACGGTACTTTTGTAGCCACAGAAAATTACTATCTGACAGACGAATCTGAGATCGTCGTTAAATCCCAAGAAGGGGAAACCACTTTTAGAGTTGGACTTACTTTGACGGAGGTAGGGATAGGAAATGTGGCCTTGGCTGCCTTGAATGATGGTAGTGGAGACATATCTGTATGGCATGGACAAGCCAATCCAACAGACAATGACTGGGATAACCCTGCCAATTGGTGTTATGGAGAAGTACCAGATGCAAGTACAGATGCCTATATCATACAAACAGGGGTAGGCGTTACAGACTATCCTATACTCAATGCCCTAACGCCAGCCGTAAGAACGCTATACAATAATGGTACGATAGACCTCACTACAGGAGGCGGCATCACTATCTATGGTGATTTGGAAAATGAAGGCGTATTTACCGTAACAGGTGGTGAAGTTATTTTTGAAGGTACGGTAGATGCTACCCTTAGTGGAAATGAGATCACCTTTGAAAATCTTACGCTTAACAAAACTGAAGCCGATGATCGCCTAACACTCGAAACGACCATAAAGATAGCCGGAGAGTTAGATTTGACACAAGGACAACTCCATACGACTACTACAGAGAAGCTTATCATAGAAGATAACGCAATCATAAGCAATGCTTCTACTAATAGCTATGTATCTGGTCCTCTAACCAAGGTAGGAGACGATGACTTTGAGTTTCCTGTCGGCAAAGACGGTATCTATGCCCCTATGACCTTGACTAGCAGCACAGACGCAACGACAGATACAGTGAGTGTAGCATACAATTATGAAGACCCTACAACCCTTAGTGCTAACCATACCAACTTTCAAGATGATATAGCAAGAGTAAGTATTGTAGAATATTGGGATATAGATTTTGGAACAAATGCAGATACCAACTATACCGTTACACTCACATGGGACGATACACAAAGAGAAAGTGGGATCAACGCCACAGACGTATTGGATATGGCGTACTACAACGAAGATTCTCTCAAGTGGGTGTTTTTAGAAGCTACAGTAGAAGGCTCTTCAAGTATATCCAATGGAAGCATACAAGCAGATGCAGGGCAAATAATAACACAGGCAGGGCAAGTAAGCTTTGCTACCACAGAGGAGTCAGAAATATTGAATCCACTACCTGTAACCTTTGTGCGTTTTTCTGCTGAGATAGTCAACAACATCCCCAACCTACTATGGATCACCGCTAGTGAGATAAACAATGCATATTTTGTAATAGAAGGTTCAAGCGATGCAATACATTTTGATTCTTTAGGTTACCTTGATGGAGCAGGTAGGAGTATAGAAAACTTAGTGTATCACTATGCCGACTATCAGTATCAAACAGGAGAAAATTATTATTACCGTATCCGTCAAGTAGATTTTGATGGTGGAACAACTGTTTCAAAAATTGTTTCGATAAGTACCAATTCGCGAACAGTAGAAGCAACAACTACAGAGATACAAGTTTATCCAGTTCCTTTCCAAGCAGGTGAAGAGTTGACGATACAGTACCCATCAGAAAGCACACATAGTATTTACTCTCTTCGTTTATACAATCAGCAAGGCGAAGAGTTATTGTTTCAATCCATAAATGCAAAGGAAGTTCAAATAGAACAGCTAAAGTACTTACCAAATGGGCTTTATT
Organism: Cytophagales bacterium; assembly: GCA_011524675.1. Classification (GTDB taxonomy): domain Bacteria; phylum Bacteroidota; class Bacteroidia; order Cytophagales; family JAAEPT01; genus WTJX01. The sequence goes on along the minus strand of WTJX01000009.1, from coordinate 2,143 downwards.
TTCTGCAGCTAGAGACAAGCGAGGGAATGCAGCAAGCAAAACTTGTCAAAAATTAATATAATAGCAGAAGGTTTTCCAAAAGATTGTTTTGCAAAGTCTTCTATTAAAGTATCAAAGCACTGAAAATTAGTACGTTATCTTTTTTTAACCCTAAATATGTATTAGCATTCGTTATGAGAAGTTAAATGGAAATAAATAAGATAAGTAGGCAGACAAAAATAATTGTGTTTTAAAAAATGAGTGGTTTTATTTTTGTTCGCCTACTTAGAAAAATAAGTTTTTAGGTAAACTTACTTGATGATAATTTTTCTGTAATGAGCAGTGTTCGCTTCTCTAAGGATATACATTCCAGCGTCAATATCACTTACTGGGATTTCAGCATTGTCGTTTACGTCAAAAGATTTTAGTACGTTTCCTTCAAGAGAAACAAGTTCGAAGTTTGCCTTATTTCCTTGTAAATTGATAGAAAGCATATCATTAGATACTGGATTAGTGATAATAGCATTTCCAAGAGCATTGTTTTCATTAGTAAGGGTTGCTATTACTTCTGAATTAGTAGTTCTAATGGCGATATAATCTAACTCTACGTATCCTGAATTTACAACCAAGAACAACGTGTCTGTTTTATATTCTACAAATTTAAAACTATACCAATCAGAAGCTTTTACAGCGCCTCCACTAAACCCGATTTGGTCATAGGAATCATACCTGTTGAAGAAAGTGCATACTGGACTTTTAGTGTCTGTATACGTGAGAAACTTTGCTTCAAGTGTTAATGTATCATAAGTTTCACCAGTGTCATTTGCACCTGATGATATACTACTAACTGTAAAGACTATAAAAGCTGTATCGTTAGCATGTAGATCAACTAGATAATGATTTGTGTTTGTAAGAGCCACACTTGATGAAAATTGTGTTACGTCAAGACCATGTGTATAGTCTAATCTACCACCTTTTGAATCAGCACCATTACTATTAAAACCTGCTAGGTCAAAAGCATCAGGTACGGGGTCTGGTGTCAGTTGTGCAAAACTTGTGAAAGAAAAAGCTGTGATGATGAATAGTAAAAAGTGTTTCATGACTAGATTAATATAGTTGAGAGTTATGTCAAATATACGTAAAATTTATGGTGTTTGTTTAATTCTACTTTACGAAGTTAGGGCGTTCCCCTTCGGGTCGGGCTATCCGCTCTATCTTTTTTGCCTTTTGAGGGTCAAAAAGGATGCCGACTCTATCCCTAACGCATAAAAAATCAAGTTTAGTTTTAACTTCGTAAAGTAGAATTAATTAACTTCTGCCTTTTCTGCTTTGAAAGTGGGGTGGGAAGTTTGATTTAATGTACTTATAATGATTTAGTATGAATATATCCTTTATTATTTCACTAGTAATAATTTTTATGACAATGAAAGCCTCATACTCTCAGGAAGAAAAAGCCGTATTCCAAGAGTTTGAAAGACGATTAAATACCCATGGGGTAACAATTGATTCCGTTGATGAAACTGGACTTATTTTTATAAAACATAACGATATTGACTTCAAGATAAGTCTAGATAATGCCATTAAAAATTACCGCACAGATGGTGACTTTGATTTGTTAAATAATCTTATTAAAACTATTACCAATATTGATCGAAATGCACCAAGTGATAAATGGAGTGAAGTAAAGAATAAACTCTATAGAACGTTATTTCCGTCTGATTTTGATGATTTTGGAACAACCATCTGTAATCAAGTAACAGGTCAATTTTATGAAGTTTGCGTGTACTATGAAGCTAGTAAAATTACTTGGGTAGATAGTAATCATCTTAAAAAGTGGAAGATATCTGAAAAGACTCTATGGAAACAGGTCAATAATAATATGGGTACAGTATTGTCCAATACAGTTGTTCATATCGAAGAGTTTGAAGGTCATCGTATGGGGTGGTTTGACACAGATTTTGTGTTCAAAAGTTCTTTGTTATTAAATAGAAACATTGGTAAACTGAAAAAAGAGTTTGGATCACCAATTTATTGTGTGATACCTAATCGAGATTTTTGTTACTTTTTTTCAGAAAAAGATAAAGACTTCTTTTTAAAAAGGCTTCAAGAGGTAGTGTTGGAAGAATATAATTCATCTGAGTATCCAGTTTCGACAGAAGTATTA
>WTJX01000497.1 GCA_011524675.1 Cytophagales bacterium | reverse complement strand
TGAAGAATAAAGCCATTTTCATCTACACGATAGGTTTGAGCCATAACAGTAGATAAGTTGATTGGAAATAATAAAGCCAGTAAAAAGAGGTGTGTTACTTTCATGTGTTTAAAAGTATTTGGTAGTTAGTATCTAGTCGCTAGACAGGAGTACTAATATATTGTTATTCAGTATGTTATACATGTTTTAATCATGTGCTTGTCTGTCGGTATTAACGCCACATTAGACATTTGACCTTTGACATTCGACATGGTGGTTTCATGTGTTTATATAGGTTTTAGGTTATAGGTTTTTAGTTTTACGTTTAATCATGCCCTTGTGTGTTAGACTCAACCTTCAACTTTTAACTTTCAACCTTCTCGTTTCAACTATTCGGGTAAGGAGGTTAAATAAAAAAAGCTTGCTTTCTAATGAAAACAAGCTTTTTTTGTTTAATAATAAGCAAAAGGATGAAAGAGCTTAATCAAGCTCATACTCTTCGCCTTCGCTATCTTTGAAGTAATACTCTATCATACCTAATGAAGAGTCAATCTCAATAGGTATTTTTACCTTAAATCTTTTTCTCCATTGTTTTTTAATAGAGTTAAAGAAACCTTTAGTAAGGTAAGCTTCTATATAAGGGTTTACTACAAGCGTTACTTTTTTCTCATTTTGATGTAAGATGATATGCTCTAGCTGCTCTTCTATCTGATCTGTCAGAATGATAGTGGTATTGGCTTTGCCAGTACCACCACATGTAGGACAAGTTTCGAGCGTAGAAATATTCATCTCTGGTCTTACACGCTGACGCGTTATTTGCATAAGCCCAAACTTAGACAAAGGCAAGATCACAGATTTTGCTCTATCTCTTTTGAGAAGCTCGCGCATCTTATCATAGACAGCTTTTCTATTTTCTTGTCTTCGCATATCTATGAAATCCACAACAATGATTCCACCCATATCTCGTAGGCGCAACTGTCGTGCTACTTCCTTTACCGCTAATAGGTTTACAGTCAATGCAGTTTCCTCTTGGTTAGATTCTGCATTAGATTTGTTACCACTGTTTACATCTATAGAGTGCAATGCTTCTGTATGCTCTATGATGAGATATCCACCACCAGAGATACTTACAGACTTACCAAATAAAGCTTTTAGTTGCTTTTCAATACCTTTTTGCTCAAAAAGTTTTGCTTTAGAAGAATAAGTCTTTACTATTTTTTCTTTGTCAGGAGCTATTTGTTTGATATACTCTCTTGTCTCTTCAAATAGCTTGTTGTCATCAATGACTATGCTATCAAAAGATTCGTTCATCATATCCCTCAATAGCGAGGTAGTACGGTCTATCTCACCTATGACTTTGTCTCTAGGTTGAGCCGTGCCTAATTTGAGAGCACCTTCATCCCATGTTTGTAAAAGGTTGCGTAAGTCTTTGTCTAGTTCAGCGACTTCTTTTCCTTCTGCAACCGTGCGTATGATGACACCAAAGTTTTCTGGCTTGATAGACGAGATTAGTCTTACCAGTCTTTTTCTTTCTGCTTTGTTAGCAATTTTTTTAGAAACACTTACTACGTCAGAGAAAGGAACTAACACAATATATCTACCTGCTAGAGATAGTTCACAGGTAAGCCTTGGTCCTTTTTGTGAAATAGGCTCTTTTGCTACTTGTACTAAAACTTTTTGATTTTTGGTAAATACTTGTGTGATTTTGCCTGTTTTTTCTATCTCAGGCTCTAATTTGAACTTCTGGAATCTAGAAGAGATGTTTTTCCCAGCAGAAGCGATTTTGACGAATTTATTTAAAGACCTTATTTTTGGTCCAAGGTCGAGATAATGCAGAAAAGCATCTTTCTCATAACCTACATCTACAAAGGCAGCATTTAGCCCAGGAACAATCTTTTTTACTGTGCCGAGATACATATCTCCCACTGTAAAGGTATTTGAGTTATCTTCTTTATGAAACTCTACCAGTTCTTTGTCCTGAAGCAATGCAATACGAGTACCTTTGGATGTACTGTTAATTACAAGCTCGTTATTCAAGAGAATAGTGATTAAGTATAATACAACGATTTGAATTTGACTACTTTAGTCAAATTTGATTTTATCATTTGGACATAGAAAGAACGTTGATATACAGAAAACGCTATACTACTAAGATAATTTTGCTTTATGATATATTTTACAAACTTTAAAGCCACACTACAGACTGTAGGAGAAGGCTTTAAAGTTTCTATTACACAAAGTGAATTTTTACTACAGTACTATAAAGTTTTTATAAGCAATAGGGTATAGCATACCTGTTATGCCTATGAATGCCAAGACATTAATCTATATCCAAATGAAAAAAGTAGTAGTGAATACTACTTCTTCTTGTGTCTATTTTTTCTTAATCTTTTCTTTCTTTTGTGAGTAGAGATCTTATGTCTTTTTCTTTTCTTACCGCAAGGCATAACTTAAAATTTTAATGAATTAATTAACTTCTTTTAATTTCTGATTTAACAGCTGCTCAAAAAATTTATCACCTTCGGTCAATAATTTAGCTTTGTTATAAGCACTTACCGCGGCTTTTTTATTTCCTGTCGCTGCTTGGGAATCACCCAAATAAATCAAGGATTCTATATGATCAGGTTGAATTTTTAAAATGCTTTCAAACCTATGTATTGCTTTGTCGTACTGCTGAGTAAACATGGAAAATTCACCTAAACTAAACAAAGCTTCTATATAATTGGGATTCTCTTCTAAAACTTGTCTAAGAAGAAGAATACCTTCCATTGGATTGTTACTCGCTTGAGTAAGTAGTACGCCTAACCTTGTCTTAGCGGCCAAATTAGGTTCGCTATCAACAATTTCTCTATACAATACTACCGCTTTGGCAGAGTAACTTTTTTGTAATGCTTTTCTCTGTTCTAGTCCATAAGCTTTATAGTAAAAATCGGCAGCTTTTTGCTTATCATCTATACTAGAAGCTAGGCTCTCGTAGATGTCTATATAATACAATGCACTGTCTAAATGCGCTACCTCAAGATACGCTTGAACCAAAGAGTCCGCAAATATAAGTTTTTTTTCTTTTTCAGAAAAAGTTACTAACGATGTTCTTAACTTTTTTATTTTATCCTCTTGCTTAGCAGTCAGTGCAAAGTGATTTGAACTAGGCTCAGTTTCTTTGGTTGCCTCCATGTCAGAAGCACTTTCTAGCTGTCTATTCTTCTCTTTTAACACTTCTTTTGGTAGAGAAAATAAGTACACTGTCAAAATACTTGCTACAACCACAATACCTAAGATGTACAGATAGTCTTTTTTCATGTGTTTATATACGTTTTACGTT
>WTJX01000173.1 GCA_011524675.1 Cytophagales bacterium | reverse complement strand
TTAAACTATTGAAAGCCTTGACTAAACACAAAACCTTAGTTATGCAAAGCCTTCTATTATTATTTGAGCAAAAAACATTTAAAATAAATCATACTTTTTTCTTGATCTCTGTGATTTCTTTTTGGAGTTTCATGACTAGTTGCGTAAGGTTTTGAACAGATGTAGCTTCTTCTTGTACAGGTTTGGGAAGTGGTGAGCTAATGACCATTCTTGCCTCCCATACTTCACTTACGTCTTCTACGGATACAGGGTAAGGGGTATAATTTTCATTGTCAGAAACAAGCATTAATGTCCCATCGTCATATATTTTATTTTGAATTCTTTTATATACTGTACCTTCGCTTTGTGTTACAATAACATAGGGGCGTTCGTTTTTTATTTCATTCCAGTTAGCTATATACTTTCCTACTACTATGGCACCAGAAGGTAGCGGTAGCATTGAATCTCCTTTGATCTCAAAAGCTCTATGCGTGCCAGACTGATCTAACATAGGAAGGTACAGCTGTGGGAGTTCTTCTATAAACTGAGGATCGGCATAGCCATTAGTGTAGCCTGCACTTGCCTTTTGGGGGACTAATTGTATGTATTCCTTGTCTTCTTTATCTGTAGCAATACTCAGGATTCGTAATTTTTTTCCTTCAATGTCCTTAGCTATACCGTTGGTAGTTTGGTCAGATAAGTCATCTGCTATCAATGCGTCTAATGAAACGTTAAAGAGTAGCGCTATTTTTTGGAGAGTAGCTATTTTAGGCTCAGCTCTTCCTTCTTCGTAGGAACCTACAGCAGGCCTGTTGATTCCTATTTTGTCGGCAAATTCTCCTTGTGTAAGTCCTTGTAATTTTCGGAGGTATTTTATGTTTTTGGCTATCATTTTTGTATGATGTAATATACTTTATTATCTAATGTATCTAAGCTCTCTAACAGTTGAATGATCTCATTTATTGCTTCCATAAACTTATGGTAATTGTATTCAATATACTGGCTCTTGTCTAACAAATGTAACCAATATTTTGTCTCTTTTGCCATTTCTAATGCTTTGACACAACCATCTGTACACTTTTTGATGCCCATATCTTCTTCTAATTCAAAGAGGTATGCTCCCATAGAGGTGGCGCAGGTCAAAAACTTTTTGGAGAGTATGGCTTCATTGTGCCATTTGAGTGTTTTGTAAAGCTCTATAGCATCTAAGGCAAACTGTGTTACTCTTGATTGTATGCTTTGTGTTTCTAATTCGGTATTCATAGTTATTATATTTATTATAAAGGTTTTCGGATGACTACTTATAAATAAGAAAGCGATGCAAAACCTAAAGTTTTGCATGCCTCCTAAGGGTAAGTTTAGTTTGAAATTAATTGATTAATTGCTTCTACTGTTGTACTGATTTTAGGTTTATAATCGTAACTAAGACATCCGCTAGTGTACTCACCGTCTGTCATCAACATGTTAAAGTGAACCCTGTATTTAGATGATTTTTTTTCTTTGCTTAAAGATATTTTTAAAAGACTCATTAGGTTAGTTTTTCATTATTTACAATTCAAAATTACTAATATTTTTAGTAAATACAAGCTAAAAACTACTTTTTTTAGCTTATTTTTTATTTAAAGTTTGTTTTAATGGTTTTTTACTAATTAAAATAGTCTTTTTAACTTATTTAAAACAGCTTAGTTTTAAAGCACTGGAGCAAATATTTGGTAAAAAGAGTTTTGATTCTAATGAACATTTGGCTATTTGTCGCTTGTCAAAAACGTTCTACTTTTGTTTTGTAAAAGTTAATAAACACAAAACATCCTTCTTAAAGATTTTTATTTTTACGATTTGTTCGCGCAGTAGCATTTATAATCAGTAAACTACGGTTTTAAAATTTTGACAACCTTGACTAAGCACAAAACCTTAGTTAAAAAAGACTTCATATAAACACCCTCCTATTGCATAAGATAGAATTTTACACTAATATTGTTTTAAAGTATTAAGCTAAATAGTTTTTAAGTTTTGTATAATATAGAAAAGATCATACTCGGTTTATGTTGTATTGTTTTACTATCCTGTAAAAAAAGAAGAGATGAGCCTTTGCCGACTTACAAAAACATTGAAGGAGTTGTCTATACTCAACTTTCTAACGGCAGTAAAGTTGTTGAAGGTGCAGAGCTTAGTATGGATGGTGCTATAAAACTTACTGATGAAAACGGGGCTTTTCTTTTTGAAAAAGTAAGTTTTGGTATTCATGAACTTGTAATATCCCATGCTGATTATTTACCTAAAGAGACTACGCTTAATGTTACCTCAACTTCCGATCATTATCATGAAATTTTGATATATAAAAAAACAACTCCTTCTAACTTTATCGTTGAGGATAGTTTGAACTTTTCTTACGATACAGAAAACTTGTTTTTTTCAATATTAACCACAGACAACACTATTGTTTGGGATATTAGTACGCTTAACAATAAAGCGTGGTTAAGCACGAAAAAAAATCAGGTAAACGGCAATGAGCAAATAGATGTTTGTGTAGATAGATCATTTCTTACTACTGATATTGACAAAGACTACATTATCATAACTAATGCTACAACAGAAGAAAAAGATTCTGTTTTGGTTATCGTTGAAAAAACACCTGTAGTGCGTGGTGGCTTGTTAGTTTACTTTCCTTTCACATATAACACTTTAGATAGAAGTGGTAATAATTTTGATGGTATAAATGATGGTGCTATTTTGACAACTGATAGGAAAGGTCAAAGTAGTACCGCCTATGACTTCGATGGTGATGATATGATTTCTATTTCAGAGACAGATGATTTTCCATTTCTATCAGAATTCACTATTTCTGTTTGGATCTATCCTAAAGAGCAGAATACTACAAACATAGGGGGTGTCATTCTAGCTAAAGAGTCCCCACAGAGAGACATTATTTTCTCTCTTTCTTCTTTACAGCCTAGCTATCAGTATCAAACTTTTTCTGAGGGTAATACAAACCATTTTCTTGACACTGAAGTGATTACATTGGATAATTGGTATCATTTAGTTTTTACTCGTAACCAAGATAAAGAAGAATCTTTTTATGTAAATGGTAATCTTCTTAGTGAAAAGACTCAATCTACAAGTATAAGTTGGTTAGGTCAAAACATGGGAGTAGGAGGCTTCCCTCTTTATCATCAATATGATGATTTTTCATACCATTTTAAGGGCAAAATAGACGAATTACGAATATATAATAGAGTGATTTCAAATATTGAAATTGATTCTCTGTATCAAGATTAATATTTTAAATGATGATTTTCAAATACTACTTTACTACTGTATGTACTC
>WTJX01000078.1 GCA_011524675.1 Cytophagales bacterium | reverse complement strand
GGACACCTTCGTCCAATGATAAAGTAATAGAAGAATCTACTTCTTGTGTGAGGGTACCTTTAGGACCTTTTACAGTGACAGTAGTATCTTTGATATCTACAGTAACTTTTTCTGGGATGCTTATTGGTTTTTTTCCTATTCTAGACATAGTAAACAGTTATTAATAGACGTAACATAAGACTTCGCCACCAACATTAAGTCTTTTTGCCTCTTTATCAGTCATAACACCTTTAGAAGTAGAAACTATGGCAATTCCAAGACCATTGATAACACGAGGAATAGTAGTAGCACTAGAATACTTTCTTAATCCTGGTTTACTTACTCTTATAATTTTTTCTATAGCAGGCAGTTTAGTGATAGCATCATATTTCAGAGCTATCTTAATTATTCCCTGCTTATTGTCATCCTCAAATTTATAATTTTGAATATAACCTTTGTCAAATAACACTTTGGTTATTTCTTTCTTTAGGTTAGATGCAGGAATAGACACGATTCTATGTTTTGCCTGCTGGGCATTTCTAACTCTTGTTAAATAATCTGCTACTGGATCGCTATACATTGTGCTAATATTCTTAAACAAACAGACCCTGTCTGAAAAACAGGGCTGCAAAGTTATGAATTAATTTTTAATATAAGAAGTTGAGATATATTTTTTTTACCAACTTGCTTTGGTTACTCCAGGTATTTTTCCAGCGGAAGCCATTTCTCTGAATGTAACCCTAGATATACCAAATCTTCTCATGTAACCTTTAGGTCTTCCTGTGAGTTTACATCTGTTGTGTAATCTTACAGGTGAAGCATTTCTAGGTAACTTATCTAATGCAACATAGTCACCTTCTGCTTTCAACTCAGCTCTTTTCTGAGCATATTTTGCTACGAGCTTTTCTCTTTTTCTTTCTCTTGCTTTTACTGCTTCTCTAGCCATGATAATACTAATTTTTCTTTGCAAATGGGAAACCAAATGCTTTTAAGAGTTCAAAACTTTCTTCATCTGTATTAGCAGTCGTTACAAAAGTGATATCTAATCCTGCAATACCTTTGATTTTGTCTATGCTTATTTCTGGAAAGATGATTTGTTCCTTAACACCAAGTGTGAAGTTTCCTCTACCATCAAAACCTTTACTGTTTACACCTCTAAAATCTCTTACTCGTGGTAAAGAAACATTTAATAGTCTATCGAGAAACTCATACATTTTTTCACCTCTAAGAGTTACTTTAGCACCGATAGGCATTCCCTCTCTTAGTTTGAAGTTTGATACAGACTTTTTGGCAATAGTAGGAACTGCCTTTTGTCCAGTAATCATAGTAAGCTCTTCTACACCATTATCAACGAGCTTCTTATCAGCTACAGCTTGACCTATCCCTCTATTGAGACATATTTTAGTGATTTTAGGTACTTGCATTACAGTTTTGTACTCAAACTTTTCTTTTAATGCAGGTACAACCTCGTTAAGGTATTTTTCTTTTAATCTAGCTTTATACATCTTGAATAAATTCACCAGTTTTTCTTGAAAATCTTTGAAGCTTATCCGAATCGTTTAACTTACGACCAGTCTTGGTAGGCTCTCCAGTAGAAGGATCTATAAGCATCAAATTACTTATATGAATAGGAGCTTCAACCTTTTCAATGCCTCCATTAGGATTAGAAGCATTTGGTTTTAAGTGCTTGGTAACAATATTGATACCTTCAACTATAGCTTTTTCTTTGTCAAGTAACATCTTAACGACCTTGCCTTGTTTACCTTTGGCATTACCAGCTAAGACTTTTACAGTGTCACCTCTTTTTATATGAAATTTTCTAGCCATCTCTATAATTTTATAATACTTCAGGAGCTAAAGAAACAATTTTCATGAACTGCTTTTCACGTAACTCTCTAGCAACAGGTCCAAATATACGAGTACCTCTAGGCTCGTCATTTGTATTTAATAACACAGCAGCGTTGTCAGTAAATCTGATGTATGAACCATCTTTTCTTTTGATTTCCTTTTTGGTTCTAACAACTACAGCTGTTGACACTGTACCTTTTTTCATATTACCAGAAGAAACAGCAGACTTGACTGTAACAACAATCTTATCTCCTACAGTAGCATACTTCTTTTTGGTACCACCTAATACTCTGATACAAAGAACTTCTTTTGCACCACTATTATCAGCTACAGATAATCTACTCTCTTGTTGAATCATTACTTAGCTCTTTCTAAAATTTCAACTAATCTCCACCTCTTATTTTTACTTAGAGGTCTTGTTTCCATAATCTTTACAGTATCACCAATGTTGGCTTCGTTTTTTTCGTCATGAACAGCAAATTTCTTTGACTGTTTCATGAACTTACCATACATAGGATGCTTGATTTTTCTTTCTACAGATACAGTGATGGTTTTTTCCATCTTGTCACTAACCACACTACCGATACGCTCTTTTCTTAGATTTCTTTCCATCGAGGTAATTATTTCGTTTTACTAGTTAATTCAGTTTTCAATCGAGCTAATTCTCTTCTAGCAGCTTTTATCTGCATAGGGTTCTCAATAGGAGAAATAGCGTGTGCAAATTTTAGCTTTTGTAAAGCTTTTTCTTTTTCGCTTATAGTTGACTGTAGTTCTTCTACAGGCAAAGCTTTAATTTCGGCATTGTTCATGTGTTTCAACTTTAAAGAGTGGAAAGAAACATTAAGCTACATAGTCTCTTCTGACTACAAATTTTGTTTTTACGGGCATCTTTTGAGCAGCAAGTCTCATAGACTCTTGCGCTAGTGCTAAATCAACACCTGTAGATTCAAATAAGATAGTTCCAGGCTTTACACAAGCAACCCAGTATTCTGGTGCTCCCTTACCTTTACCCATCCTTACTTCAGCAGGCTTCTTAGTAACGGGCTTGTCTGGAAATATTCTTATCCATACTTGACCTTCCCTTTTCATAGCTCTAGTAACAGCTATACGAGCTGCCTCTATTTGTCTAGAAGTAATCCATCCTGCTTCTAGAGATTTGATTGCAAACGAACCGAAAGCAATCTCAGCACCTCTAGTAGCCAAACCTTTTACACGCCCTTTTTGGGTTTTTCTAAATTTTACTCTTTTAGGTTGTAACATGACTAGCCTATATCTTTAATGTCTGAATAATATTCAAACGTTGTTTACTATTGTTTTCTATTTCTTCTTCCTCCAGATCTTCTGTTGTTTCCACCACCAGAATTACCGCCTTTTCCAGAGTTACTTGACATTCCTACATTCGGAGACAAATCTCTCTTTCCAAAAACTTCACCTTTGAATACCCAAGTCTTAATACCAATGATGCCGTAAGTCGTAT
>WTJX01000228.1 GCA_011524675.1 Cytophagales bacterium | reverse complement strand
AAGCCCATAGCTCATTGCGCAAGGCTTTTTCAACTTGAACACTCGAATACAAGAACACTTGAACACATTTTTAACTTATGAAATTATTATCTCAATTTTTCTTTTTCTTGCTGTTGACTGTTTTCTTCTTTTCATGTGAAGAGGATGAGGGTACAACAGCTAAGAGTCTTACGGTAGATGATATCACTATTGCGGTATCAGAAAACATACCTTTAGACACCGTGATAGGTCAGATTACAGTTGCAAATCTTAGCAAAGGGCTGAGTTATACCATAGTTTCTCAAAGTCCAGTAGGTGCTTTTGCAATAGATGAAGAGGGGCAAATTAGTGTAGCTGACAGCAGTCTATTTGATTATGAAAGCTATACTAGCATCACAGGAATAGTAGCTATTACAGCACATGGTTATGAATATAAGGAAATCAATGTTTCTATAACGGTAGAAGATAAATATGATGACGTTCCTTTTGATGCAGAAGATTTTTCTTTAAAACTAGAAGAAAATCCAGAAGAGAATGCTGTTTTAGGTCAAATCATTACTTCCATATCTTCCGATGACTTGACATATACCATTAACGCTCAAACACCAGCTAATGCTTTTTCTGTCAGCGCAGCAGGCGAAATTGTAGTGAATGATGCTAGTCTATTTGTCAATTCGATAAACCCAACGATTACAGGCACAGTAACGATTACAGGCGCAGGCTTAATAGCACAAGAAATTGCTGTTGCACTTGATCTGTATAGTATATGGCTGGGAGATAATATTACATTTACCAAGAGTGCAAACCAAGACCCTACCATAGAAGCTGGTCAAGATAGAATTACAGATAATGTGTGGTTGACTAGAGGACTAGCAGGAGGAGAGATTTATAACGCCAAAACCGAAACCTATGCTTTGAAAAATGTTAGCCCTAAAGACACAGAGTGGGCGCTAGGTACCATAGCAAGTGCAGATGACATTACTGACCTAAGCTTCAATACCTTTAGAACTACCGTAGGATCACCTAAACAATCTGTAGGTAAGGATATGGTACTACATTTATTGACGGATGATATCTATATCAATATAAAGTTTACCTCATGGTCAACAGGTAATTCTGCGCAGTGGGGAGCTTTTGCCTATGAGCGTTCTACTGCTAATGAGTAGTTTTTTTCTAAGTATTAGGTAAACTACGTCTTTATTCCCATGAGCTTTTGGCTATTAGGTATTAGCTGTTAGCTTTTTTGTCCCTTCATAATATGTCTATGACCAATAGTCCATAAATTGTTGACTATTTTAAAGAAAATTATGTGCTATATATTTTATAATAAAATAAGAGCTAATCGCTAAAGGCTAAAAGCTTTTACCACTAAAAGTGTTTAGTGAAGAATAAAGAAAAGCTAAAGCTCAATACGGGCTTAACCGAACGCATACCTTTAATTAATACTTGTTTTTTAGAGGTACTTCATAGGAATCAAATAATTTTCTACATAGTCTTTTACCCCTTCTTCTAAAGAGAAGAAGGGGGCTTGATAACCAATAGCGCGAAGCTTTGCTATGTTTGCTTCGGTAAAATACTGATACTTATCTTTAATGTCTTGGGGCGTGTCTATAAAGCTTATGTTTTCTGCTTTATTCATTGCTGCAAAGGTGCTTTTGGTCAAGTCTAAAAAGCTTCTCGCTTGCCCTGTCCCTATATTATATATCCCCGAATGCTTACGTTGATGTATAAGGAAGTAAATGATATTAATCACATCTTTTACATATACAAAATCTCTCGATTGTTCACCATCTTTTATATCGCTCCGATGTGAGCGAAAGAGTTTCATTTGTCCCTGTGCTTTTATCTGGTTGTAAGCATGCCATATGACAGATGCCATTCTTCCTTTGTGGTATTCATTAGGTCCATAGACATTAAAAAACTTTAACCCTGCCCAAAAGAAAGGTTTCTTTTCTTGTTGTATCGCCCAGCGGTCAAATTCATTTTTTGAATCACCATAAGGATTTAATGGTTGTAACGAAGAAATGATATCTTCTTTGTCCTCATATCCATGTTCGCCTAAGCCGTAGGTAGCTGCAGAAGAAGCATATATCAATGGTATTTGATGCTTTACGGCAGTATGCCATATTTTTTTAGAATAGGCTACATTTAGTTCATCAAAGACGCTTTTGTCAAACTCAGAGGTATCTGTTCTTGCTCCTATATGTAATATAAACTCCACCAACTTTCCATGATCGCTTTTTTCTATCCAATCAAAAAAGTCATTTCGATCTACCTTATGCAGGATTTTTTTCCCTTCAAGGTTTTTGTTTTTCTTTTCATCTGAAAAGTCATCTACTGCAACAATGTAGTTGAAGTTTTCACTATTAAGCTTGCTGATGAGACAGCTCCCTATAAAACCAGCAGCACCTGTAACGACAATCATATGATATGAATTATTTTTTTGAAATTTGCCCTGTAGCGCTAAATGCTAAAGGTGAGTTTGGGAAGTCTGCAAGACTCAAATTCTTGATTACACCAATAGATTGCTTTGTAGCATCATATGTAGGGATACCGTTTCCAACTTGTTTGGTAGGAATAATGTCGCCAGCTACAAAGTTTCCTGTATTCATGTCTATGTTGATATCCATGATTGCCCCAATGCCTTTGACTCCTACGGTGCTTACATTGCCATGGGTCAAAAAATTACCCAAAGAATACATGATGAGTTTCTCTTTATATAGCTCTACGCCACGCAGCACGTGAGGCCCGTGCCCAATGATAAGGTCTGCCCCTGCATCTATGGCTGTGTGGGCAAACTTGATGAGATTTCCTCTATCCTCACCATAGTAGCTTTCTTTTTTGTCATAGACATGCTGTGCAGAAGTCCCTTCTGCGCCACCATGAAAAGAGACTATTAAGAGATCACATTTTTTGTTTAGCTCGCTTATGACACTTTGTACGGTGCTGAGTTTAGAAACATGGTATGAGATGGAAGAATGACCAAAGGCTACAAATCCTATTTTTTTACCTTTACTATCAAATACGATGGGTTTCTTTTTGGCAGCATAGAGAATGCCGAGCTTGTCTAATGTTTTTTTCGTATGTGCTACCCCTTGATAGCCATAGTCTGAGTTGTGGTTATTGTCCATACTCACAACACTAAAGTGCATATCTTTCAATACAGGTGCTAAAGTATCTGGCATACCAAACTCATAACACCTTTTGGCAGCCCTAGAAGAGGCACTACATTTTTGAGGCTTTACACCTTGGGTGATGAATACACCTTCTAAGTTGGCAAAGGTTATGTCTGCGCCTTGCAAATGATTACCTATGGAATCTGCAAAGAC
>WTJX01000089.1 GCA_011524675.1 Cytophagales bacterium | reverse complement strand
CTGATATGCTAGGTCAAAGCCGTTTGGGTTGGCAATGTATTCTTCGTTTTCTTGGATATACTTCTGGATATTTATACCAAGCGTAATAATTTTGTTTCTGTGATAGGGTTTGCCAAGCATCAAGCCCAAACCATAATGTGCTCCCACAGTATTACCTCTTATGATACGCCCTAGTTTTGAGTTGACATGACCTGCATGTTTGTTCTCTCTAAAGCCAGAAACCCAAAGAGAAAAAGAATTTACAAAAAGATTGTTGGCAAACTTTGTGATGTTTTTTAAACCAAAGATAATGGGAGGTGCTTTTTCATCATTTTCTTGCATACCTATACTTACTCCCCAATAAGAAACTTTTACTTGGGATAGGTTTTTCATCATGGCTACTTGAACCATAGTGCCCAAACCAGAATAACCATAGTCTAGCCCGATTACTGTCTTTTTTTGTAGCTCTCTATCACTTTTTGAGATAAGTTTATCCTTTATAGAAATGAACCTTGAGTTAATTATTTCCAAAGAATCACTGTAGTTCTGAATATGCACATCTTTTTTTTGATTACTATCAGTCAATGTATCAATGATAGTCCTCATTTTGATGATTTCAACTTTATCATTTAATCTTTCCTTGTTACGTTGTTCTATATATTTTTCTGAATTGAAATATACATTTAGAAGACTATCTTTTACTTGTGGTTTTTTTACAGACTTTAGGTATTTCAAAAAGACATAAAGCTTCATCTTCTTTACATCATTTTTTTTTGCTTGTTTTTGTGCAAATGAATAAGTCTGTAGAGTGAAAAAGCTAAGGATGAATATAAGGATGCTTATTTTCATTTGTATTTATTAAGCTTTTGAAAAAGAAAATTCATAGTGTAGTACTCTTTGTTAGAAAAGTCTGAATGGCTTCTTGATCTGAACTAAAATCCCTCGTTTTTTTAATTCAGACCTTTTTTTTGTCTGCCTACTTGTTCGCAAAGATTTAGTTTAAACTGATGAATATAGCAGTTTCATCATCTACCTTTTCAATATACTCATATCTATTCAGTTCATTATGGAATAAATCGGACAAATCTACTACTTCGTGTTGATTTCTTATGTTATTTATATTGTGTAATATTTCTTTGAGCCTTCTAGTGCCTAGTCTCTTTTCTTCTAGTATGCCTTTGTTTTTGTTTTCAATGCTTACTACCCTGTCTTTGATACCGTCACTAAACAAAAATAAAATATCTTTTGTATCCAGATGTGCTGTAGCATTGACTACTGTGTTTGTAGCAGGGTTCATTGTCCTCTTCAGTTCAATAATGTTACCATCATTCTTTAGAATGTACATGTCAGTGTGGTCACTTATGTAAGTAAGCTCCCTATTCGTCTCATCTATCCATAAAAAACATGCTTGTGCCATTCTCATGCTTGAGTATTTGTGGCTGTATTCATCATCATTTTCTAGCTCATTAAAGTTGGGTAGTTCTTTTTGGCTATTAATAAATGACTCTACAAATTGGTTTGGTTTTTTTATGATAATATTACTTTCGCCGAGTTTGTCTAAAATTTGTTTGATGGCTACAGTACCTAATGCTGCTGGAGAACCGTGTGATTCGCAATCTACTAGACAAAACAACTTTTGGTTTGGACTGATTTCTTTAGCCCAGTAAAAATCTCCAGTTACTGACTGATATGGACTTTGCATAAGTATTTCTGCTCCTGGCAAGATAGCTTTTAATTCAGCATCTTTTGGGAACACTAAGGATTGCTGTACCCTCTTAGCGATGTTTAGTGCTTCTAATATACGATCGGTAATGATTTTATTTTCTTCATTGCTATACCTAAGCTCTTCCTGTGTCTGTAAAATAGACCTGTTTTTTTGAATAAGAATATAAATGATGACCGCCAGTAAGATAGCCACAGCTACAGAAATAACAATGATAAGGTTTTGAGTGAAAGCTTTATTGTCCGATAGTTGTTTGTATTGTTCTGTTTCTACAGCCTTCTCTGTCAAGTAGTTTAGCCATTGTGTCGTTTTTTCTTTGTTATGAATAGAAGATTTGTTCTTCCAATATTGTTTTCTCAACTCTTCGGTAGCGATGATGTCGTTAATGATACCTATACCTTGATATGATAGTTCACTATATTTTTTTGAATTCACAGATAGCTGGTCTTGCGCTTGTTGCAATAAGCTTATCCAACCATTAAAGTCTTTGTTGAGTTCGCTCATTTCATTTTTCATTTTTTCAAACTTTTCCAAATCATCCACACCTTTTTGCCATTCAGGGATTTCTGTAGCATTACTTTTTTCCTCTATGTTTGTCTCTATTTTGCCTATCTTACTTCCAAACGTTTTTGATTTTGCTTGTATATTCGCTGTCTGTAGGTAACTGTCTTCAAACTTTTTGAGCTGAGCTTGCACAGTGCTTACCCATATGTGATACTTTATAAACTGTACCTCTTGCAGGCTATTCAAAAAAGATTTTCTAAGGTAAATAAATGAGTCGCTAGAAAAATCACGTATCATAGAGCGGCTCCAGTCATCGCAACTTGCAGATGCTTCACTTAAAAGGTTCTTATCTAATTGTAGTGATATTTTTGTGGCCAAACTTTCTCCTCTTAGCTTTTGTACATCATTCATTTGGTTGATGATATGATTCCACTGAGATATTTCTTTTTCATTGAATGATTTTTGATGAGATTTTAAAAGAGAAATTAATTTGTTTAATTCTAAGGTAGAACTTTCGCTAGTTGTTCGTTTGTCATTTTGAACTGAATTGAGCCAACGTAGTTCTATGGCATTGTTTGTCTTATAAAATTGCAATAAGATTTGTAACATCTCTTTGACATCTTTATCTTTTACCGTTGTTTTCTCTAATGAATTGGTAAGCTTAGTGTATTGGGAGTGAAGAAATAATTCGTCTTCAACACCAAACAATAGTATGTTTCGTTTGTTAGTTTCCGATATCAAAGGGAGCATTTCTGTGATAGAACTCGGTATAAACTCTTTGCCTAATTGTTCTTTTACTTTATTTACATCATCTATCTGAATGAATTTTTGTAAGTCTTGTAATAAAGCAGATATGTTTTCTTTTTTTGATTGAGCGTTAACAACCTTGCCAAACAAAACAAAAAATGAAATGATAATGACTTTATTCATAGCTGAGAATATTGGTGTGTTTTTAAAGAGATGTTTAGGAGAATGTACGGTCATTAGTAATTGAAGAAAATGCAAAAGTGAATTGTAACAATTAAGAACTTTACAATACTATTTATCTAAGACAATATAATTAAAATATAAAAAGTAGTCGTTCAAAAGTATTTATGATAAAAAA
>WTJX01000015.1:1746-3315 GCA_011524675.1 Cytophagales bacterium | reverse complement strand
GGACTATTGACTATTTATAGTAGATTAGAAGCTAGTTTACATTAAAATTCGATTACTCGGTTTTTTACAAAAGTCTGCATTAAGTACAAGGTACGAAGTACGAGGTACAACGAATAAGCTTAATTTACAATTGGACGATTGACTACTTACAATAAGACTTTGAAACGTAAAACATAGAACGTAAAACTTAAAACGTAAAACATAGAACGTAAAAAAACATAAGCTCATGCAATTCTTTACCCTAGCCATCATCCTCATTACGGCATATATCACCCACAAAGGACTAACCGAATATGACTTTAAATACAAATACCTCTTTAATATAGATGGTATTCTGATCCGTAAGGAATACATCCGCTTGATTAGCTCTGGTTTCCTTCATGGCGACTGGAGACATTTTGCCTTCAACATGCTTTCGCTCTACTTTTTTGGCAATGGACTAGAGCAAGCATTGGGTACTAGCACATATATCGCCTTCTACTTTCTAAGCCTTATAGGAGGGAATCTGTTGGCACTCTATTTCCATAGAAATCATGGTAACTACTCCGCCTTGGGAGCTTCTGGCGCAGTGAGTGGTATCATCTTCGCAGCCATCGCCCTTGAACCAGGTATGTGGATTAGACTATTTTTTGTTTTTCCTATGCCAGCATGGATATACGGCATTGGCTACACACTATATACCCTGTACGGCATCACTAGCCAAAGAGACAATATAGGACACGAAGCGCACTTAGGAGGTGCATTGACAGGGATTTTACTATCTGTCATTATATTCCCAGAGCAGATACGAAACAACCCACTACCTGTTCTTTTGATACTCATTCCTATTGGTGTCTTCTTTTATATCGTCCTTAAAAAGCCACATTTACTCATTATAGGTAATGTTTTCGGAAAAAGTAGTACTGGCTCGGGATGGAGGTCTGTAGATGACAAATACAATGAAAACAGAAAAAACAAACAAGAAGAACTTGACCGTCTGCTAGATAAGATTAGTAAAAAAGGGATGGAGAGTCTGAGCAAAAGAGAAAAAGATAGACTACACCAATTGACAAAGGACTAAAAGTACGAAGTACAAAGTACAAAGTATAAGGTACGAAGTGTAAAGAATGACACTTTCTTTCTGAACTATAAAAGCACTAAAAATTAGCATAACCTATGTTTTTAGTGCTTTTATACTCTTGGTACTTTGTACTACTCAGCAGTAATTTAGTTTTTGCTTTACTATAGTACAAAAAGACGACCATAGTCCATAGTCTATTGACCATAGACTATGGACTCAATTTACAGAAAAGCTAACAGCTAATACCTAATAGCCAACAGCTCATGTAAATCAACTATTTTCTGATGATAGCTCCTAGCTCTTTTTCAAAGCTTTGCATCAATCTATTCATAGATTTGTCTATCACTTTGTCTGTCAAGGTTTTGTCTTGATCGTGCAAAATAAACGAAAGCGCATAGGCTTTTTTGTCTGCATCTATTTTGTCCCCTTCATACACATCAAAGACATTGATATCTTTGACTAGTTTACGCTCTGCCTTTAAAGCACAATTCATGATGCGCTCAAAGGTT
>WTJX01000015.1:629-1736 GCA_011524675.1 Cytophagales bacterium | reverse complement strand
ATTTAGAAATAGTCTTATGCGCTATCGGCTGAGGCTTTCTGTTCAAAATGTAGTCTAAGTCAATATCTGCATACACTGTAGTTTGCTTGATGCCTAGTTGCTTAAGCAATTTAGAAGACAATAAACCAAACGTTGCTAACTGATGTCCTTTTCTATCCAAGATGACCGCCGCATGATCCATGGTGTTGTCTGTACAGCTTTCTAAACGATAATCTTTGATGCCGACCAAAGCAAAAATACTTCTTACAGTAGGCAATATGTCATAATAGCCTATGTTTTCAGTTTTCTTTACCCATGATTCGGCATGGTTGTTTCCAGACTAATACAAGGCAAGGTGTAATTTTTCAGAAAACTCTTCTCCCGCTAAGTGATAGGTTTTGCCTAGTTCAAAAAACTTTAGGTCTGTTTGTTTTCTGTTGGCATTATAAGCAATCACCTCCAAGCCAGACACTAGCATAGACTGCCTTAGTACATTAAGGTCTTCACTCAAATAGTTATGAATAGGCACGCTATCCTCTTCTTGCAAGCGATCCTCATAGTTTACATTCGATGCTTTGGTAAGTGAGTTGGTTACAATCTCGTTGAAGCCCGTAGCCGCCAAAAAGTTCGCAATAGCATTGTTTACACCATGCTCATCATTAGCAAGCAAAGGAGACATATAGTGAGTACTCAAACTCTCATCTACCGTTATTTTGTCATAGCCATACAACCTTGCGATCTCTTCGATTACATCGGCTTCTCTCTGCACATCTACCCTGTAGGCAGGTATTTTCAAGTTCCAACAATCACCCTGCTTATCTATTGCTATCTCTAGTCCGCTCAAAATACGCTCTATCTCTTCGGCAGCAATAGAGATACCCAATAACCTTTCTACATTGTTCAAAGACAAAGCCACATCAAAAGCTTTTATCTCTTGTGGATAATGCTCTACAATCTCACTACTCAGTTTACCACCTGCTAGTTCAATAATCAATGAAGCAGCACGTTTCAAGGCATAAAGCGTACCATTAGGGTCAACGCCTCTTTCAAATCTAAAAGCAGCATCCGTTTTTAGCCCATGTACCAAAGAAGATTTACGCACATAGGTAGGAGAGAAGTATGCACTTT
>WTJX01000015.1:0-619 GCA_011524675.1 Cytophagales bacterium | reverse complement strand
AAGACATTCGTAGTAGCTGTGGTAGTACCGCTGTTTAGTCCACCAAAAATACCTGCCATACACATCGGATTTCTATCACCATCACAGATCATCAAGTCTTTTTCTTTCAGCTTACGTTCCTTTTCGTCTAAAGCTACAAAAGGCGTTCCCTCTGCTAAGGTAGTAACGATCACTTCTTTATTGGCTATCTGATCTGCATCAAAGGCATGCAATGGCTGCCCAGTCTCATGCAATACATAGTTAGTGATATCTACAATGTTGTTGATAGGCTCGATGCCTATCGCCTTTAATCTATCTTGTAACCACGTAGGCGACGCTTGCACTTGTATCCCTGTGATGGTAACACCACTATAGCGAGGGCACGCCTCTATATTTTCTACCTTGATAGCGATAGGATAATCGTTGTTGTCAACCGCCAAAGCACTCACATCTGGAAGTTTAGCTTCTCTATTGAGCAATACTGCCAAGTCGCGCACCACACCATAATGAGAGGAAGCATCCACTCTATTGGGCGTTAAGCCTATCTCAAAAACATAGTCTTCGCCCAAGTCACACACCTCCTTGGCAGGCGTACCATTTGGAATGTCCTTTTCTAATACAATGATTCCATCATACGAAG
>WTJX01000292.1 GCA_011524675.1 Cytophagales bacterium | reverse complement strand
TTTTGCTCCTTAGTCATCTTTTAATAAATTATATCTCGTTATTGTTGATACAAATCTATAGATAAAAATCATTAAATCAAAATATTATATTGATAAAAATCATGACAGATAAGGAAAAAATAATGCAATACCTTGATATTAAAGGACTTAGTAAGAATAGTTTTTATAAAAAAACAGGCTTTTCTGTGGGTTTTTTAGATAGTGGAAGTAGTCTTTTGGTTGAAAAACTCAAAGTTGTTATAGATAATTATCATGATATAAACCCGATGTGCTTCCTAGATGATGAGCAACCGTTGATAATTGATGAAAAAATGTTGGTTGATGAAGATTCTATGGAATTGGAGTCAAATTCTATTCCTAATACATATTTATCTGATATACAGGCGTCGGCTGGTTTTGGTGATATTATCAATGATGATAATGCTTTAGAAGAGTTGCCTAAGACCTATTTGCCCAATGCTCCCAATGGGCTAAACGTTGCTTTTCAAGTGAAGGGAGATAGTATGCACCCTACGATACGCCACTACGACTATATTGCTGGCAACAGGGTAGAGGATTATAAGTATATAAGAGAAGGAGAAGTACATGTCGTAGTCAATGTATCTAATGAGGTGTTTTGTAAGCGGGTTTATATGGATAACGATAGTATTGTTTTGCATAGTGATAATACGGTATATAAGCCTTATGTCATGGAAAAAAGTGATGTAGTCGCGATATTCAGAGCGTTCTACAGGTTTTCAACGGACTTTAGTAATGCCAATAGTATGATGTATCAGAATCTTGAATTATTAAAAAAGGAGCTTATCCAAAGTCAGCGTCCTAGCTAAACTTCAAACGTATTTTTTATTGGTATTCAATCGGCAAAAAGTAACGATAAAAGTGAAGTAATTCGTTTACTTATTTTTTTAAAATTTTTTCAATCTGCTAAATTTAAATGTGTTTTCATATAAGTTGTTGATAATGAGGTTTTTGCGTGTTTTTTGTGCTGTTTTTTTATAGTGCATATCCCCCTTTCAAACCAGTTTTATTCTTGTTTTTTAGAGATTTTTTGGGGCATATATAAACCATAAAGGGGCTTTATTTTGCATGAAAACTCCCCCCATTACTCCCCCCATTGCTCCCCCCAAAGGCTTAGTTTTTGGGAATGGCTTTAGAGTATGGGATAGGCGAGGGTAGGAGTGATTTAGGAGAATGGGTAATGTTTTGGTGTAAATAGTGGGTAGAGGCTTTATTTAGGGCTAATTGAGCGTGTTTTTATATTTGCTTGGGTTTCCTCTTGTTAGGTGTTGAGAGGGTGAATAAGGGTGTATAATGGGAGTAAATGAAATGGAGCGTGTGCATTGGCACGATTGGTATGTTAATGGGGGTAGTACAAAAGTAAATCAAAAATACATTATACTCGTAGTAGTGGGCTTTTTTAGCTTGTTCTACTGTGTTTTGCTGTGGGAACAATTTGTATTAGGGGAGATATATGTGTTCAAGTGTTTTTGTGTTCGCGTGTTCAAGTTGAAAAAGCATTGAACAATGGTCTTTAAATTTTCAACCATGCACTTGTATATAGATATTAACGCCACTTTCGACCTCTGACCTTCTACATTTATGAAAAAAAGCGCAAACTATCAACTACCATAGTTTCCACTATTAATTCCCTCCCACATGCCGGCTCGTCGCTAAAAATAGACTAAGGTCTTTTTTTTAACGCTTCCGCTTTCCTTAATCTTGTTTGCTAGCGCAAGAATTATAAATAACCTTATGCGTAGTAGCTTGGTATCTAGAGCCTTTTACCTCAAGTAAAATCTCGAATTCTTCCGCAATTTTTCCCTCAAAGCTACCTTCTATCTCTAGTGAAAAAGCCTTGTTGTGTAGCTTTTCTATGAGGTATTTTCTTGAAATGTCATTCCCCGGAAGAATGAATAACAGCTCATCACCATTATTCGTTTTTGTCTTTTTAATCAAACAATACGAAGAACGTATGTCTTTATTATTTACCCTTGCTTTTTGAGTTTTGAAATAATAAGTAGAGTCTTTTACGCTAAACGACTCTATAAAAGAAGAATGTGATGTCTTGCCACTAAAGTTTGATTTTGAATGTAAAAAATAATGTGAAAACAATTTATATAAGTCTCCAGAAGAAGTTTTACTTATAAAAATGGTGTTGTTATTGATTTGTTCTTTTTGAGAAGACTGAAACAGCTTGCATACATTCCCTTTTTGAGACCACTCAGCAATCAACTCAGATGCCAAATACATATTTTCAATGTCTGTGTGGGTAAAATCTTCTGATAGCTTTATTTTGCGCTTCGGGTAATTAGTAGTTATTTTGATTAGCTCAGCCGAGGTATGTGGCAAGGCTATTTCGCTATCAAAAATAAATCTATTTCGGTCAAGCTCTTGGTCGTACTCTGTATAAAAAGACCGATCACCCAAGACAATATCTATACTCTTTCGATCATCAATCAATAGAGATACAAAAGAATCAACCCTATTTACTCGTATAGTGAGATAGATAAAAAATAAGCTACCTATAAAGCATAGCCCCAAAACCAATAAAGCAACTTTCAATGTAGTGTTATGCTTAGGGACACTGGGGATAGACTCTGAAGGCGTAGGTAATGAACTATGTTCAAGTTCTACAATATACCTTCTCTTGGGGATCATGATTTTATGTTCATTATCCTTTCCCTCTTTGCTAAAGAACAAATCTAACTCTTTCCTAAGCGTTAATATTTGGGCTCTGATATAAGAGTCCCTAACGGGGGTGCTTTCATGCTCGCTTTCTTTATCCACTAATAAATCAACAGCCATAGCACTAGACTTAGCTTCCCTTCCATTTACTTCTTCATCTACCATATAACGCAGCATTTTAAAGTAAATCTCTTTTTGGGGAAAACTCTTAGATTGCTCTAGTTGATCTATCACATCATACTTCAATTGTAAAAATGGATTCATTCAAAACGTGTTAAATAGTTCAAAAACGAAGATAATATTCAAATATAACAAGAAATAACAATTGTTTTTTCTTGTGATAGCCTTTGTAACATGCTATTTGTAGGATACGTTAAGGATAGATAATATATTTAGATGATTGATAGAAATCTTTAGAGAGCCTTCTGATAAACATAAAAACCAAACATAAAAAGTATGCTAAGAAAAGCCTTATTCATTACCCTTATTATTTTACAGAGTATCAAATTGATCTATGGTGAAGAGCAAGTCATAAAACCCAACATCATCATCTTTTATGCGGATGATTTGGGCTGGCAGGACACAGAGTTGAACGATTTGGAAAAACCTTGTCCTTGGAAAACGCCCAATATCA
>WTJX01000146.1 GCA_011524675.1 Cytophagales bacterium | reverse complement strand
AAAGAAAAAGAACCTTTTTTCATGTATTTGGCATTCAATGCACCGCACGACCCTAGACAAGCACCTAAAGAATATGTAGAAAAATACCCTCTGAAAAGTGTCGCATTGCCTAGCAACTATGCTGCAAAGTATCCCGATATGGGAAAAAGTGGTGTGCCTATGATAAGGGATGAAAAGCTAGCGCCTTTCCCTAGAACACCGTATGCTATAAAGGTAAACAGGCAAGAATATTTTGCAAGCATTACTTATATGGACGAGCAAATAGGAAAGATCATGCAAGCCTTAAAAGCCTCTGGCAAAGCTGATAACACATGGATTATTTTTACTTCAGATCATGGCTTAGCGGTAGGGCATCATGGACTAGTAGGAAAACAAAATATGTATGAACATTCTGTGCGTGCTCCTTTTATCATCAAAGGACCTAACATAAAAAAAGGTGGTAAAATAGATAGCCCTATTTACTTGCAAGATGCCATGGCTACAACACTAGAGATCGCTGGCGTAAACAAACCAAGCTATGTAGCGTATAAAAGTGTATTTCCTTTACTCAAAGACCCTACACATTCTTTGTATGACGTGATCTATGGTGCTTATATGGGAACACAAAGAATGCTAGTCAAAGGTGATTGGAAAATCATAGTCTATCCTGTATTAAAAAAGACAAAACTATTTCACCTCAAAGAAGACCCTATGGAAGAGCATGATCTTGCTGCCTTGCCTGCCTACCAAAACAAGAAAGAAGAACTATTGGCTGCACTTGAACTGACAATGGACAAAGAAAATGACCCTATGCGCTCTATTGCAGAGGCAAACTTTTCTGCACCCAAAAAAAGCAAGTCAAAACATTAAACTATCATCCTACTTTGTCACCTTAGCTGAAACCGAGGGGCTGAGTTTAGATGACAAAGTAGGACAAAACCAAAAACATAAGTAGGCGGACAAAAATAATTGTGTTTTAAAAAACGAGTGTTTTTAGTTCAGGTCAAGGCAGAAAGCAAAGCTTTAGCAAGCTAAAGCACGTATTTCTAACGATGAGATGAATTAAAAACACTCGTTTTTTATCATAAGTATTTTTGAACGACTACTTAGACACTGTAAAACCTTTTTTAACTATTCTCTTTTCATAATTTAAAAAAAATGAACAAACGCTTCCTACTCTACTTTCTTACATTAATTATTTTCAAAAATGTCATAGCACAACTATCAACGACACACTACCTCCCTCCTATTTATTGTAAAGTAGATCCAAAGGGAGCAATAGGAGCTTTAGAACTGTTCATATCTACCCCTTCGGACTCAAGCTTTTATGTAAAAATATACTCAGGAACAAACCCAAACGCCATAGATAGCATCCCGATATCTTCAAGTACTTCTGCAAAGTACAGTTTAGGCAAGGCTTTAAATGCAAAAAATCTCATCACGGAAGCAGGACAATTAAACACTCCTCTAGATAATGGAGGTCTGACATTAAAAGCAGTATCACCTTTTTTTGCCAACATCAGAGGGCACTCGGTCAATCAAGGCTTCTCTCTTACATCCAAAGGAAAGGCTGCCCTTGGCACGTCTTTCAGAACAGGGCATATGTTACAAGGATCACACTATACCAAAGACAACAAAGGTCTATTCTCAAACTTCATCTCTGTAATGGCTACAAAAAACAATACTAAGCTACGTTTTTCAGACTTTAAAAAAGGAGTTGAATTTTACGGGCTAGACTATACAGGAAAGATAAAAACAATGAGAACCTCCGTACCTTTGGATGTGGTGCTAGACGAAGGTCAATCGTTCGTTATAGCACAGCATGGCGAGGACTTTGATTTTAAAGATGAAAACAAAAGCTTTGGTAGCTTGGTAACATCCAACAAACCCATCGCTGTATCTATAGGTTCTATATTAGCTACGTCTCCCGCAGGTGGTGCTGCGGATGTAGGCTTAGACCAAATAGTACCTGTTACAGGAGTAGGCACAGAATACATCCTCATGAGAGGTCAAGGCGGTAATACATTAGAAAGACCCGTAATAGTGGCTACAGAAGACCGTACCACACTTAAGATAAATGGAACAGAACACCCAAGAACACTTAGTGCAGGCGAGTCTCTTATTTTAAATGGCAGTAGTTTTTCAAAAGCGCATAACTTACACCTACAATCTAGCGCACCCATTTATGTCTATCAAACTACTGCTGGTTCATCTAGTGCTGCAACCTGTGGTCTTAACTTTGTTCCCCCGCTCAATGAATGCGCTAGTGCCAACAGCACATTCATCCCCAATACACATTTTGCCAGTGGTCATGTATACTTAAACATAGCCGCTAAGACCTTTGCTCCCATAAATATCATTGATGCCAAAATCAATAAGAAGTTGATAACCCTAGAGTCTGAGAAGTCAAATATTGCCAATCCACTAAAACGTAAATGGGTTACCTACAAATATCTCATCCCAAACAATGTAACCGACATAGGTGTCATATCCGACGAAGCCATCAATGTATCTATGACCGTGGAATCTCATGTCATTGGTGCAGCTGGCTATTTCAGTGGTTTCACACCCAACCCTATCATCGTAGCCGTAGGTGGCAAGAGTGCTTTTTATCAAAACAAAGAACTAAAGCTGAAACTAAAACAATACAAAAGCTTTGATCACTTCAAGTGGTACTATAATGGTAAGTTTCTCACCGAAACTAAAAAACCGGAACTCATGATTCACAAAACAGGAGAATACTCAGTAGCAGGAATAGATAGAAGTTGTAGTCATAAAGAGTTTATGTCTAGCCCTTTCTATCTGGACGAGCTAAAAAAGATAGAACTTGAAGAGGTTGAAGACCTTTTTTCTGAGGAAACGGATGAAGAGCTAGAAATAGCAATCAAAAACAATGACAGCAAGCCTATACTTGTCAATCTAAACTATGTATATAACAAAGCAGAATTGGTAGAGGAGTCTATCCCTCTACTAGACAACATTGTTTCTACACTCAAAAAGTACAAGGAAATCAAAATTAAAATATTAGCACATACCGACTGTAAAGGTAGCGACAGCTATAACCTTAAGTTGTCACAACTTAGAGCAGACTATGTAAAAAATTATATTATCAGTAATGGTATAGCAGAAGAAAGACTAGAAGCAGAAGGAATGGGAGAAAGCTCTCCCTTGGAACTAGCAGCATGCGACTGTGAAAAAACACAATGCTCAGAAGCACAATTGGCACTCAATAGACGATCGGAATTTATTATTATTAAAGATTAGTATTGAGTTCTGAATTATGAGTGATGTACAGGTAAAAAAGTTGATGGGTAGGAAGATGACATGTAAATCTCTTAGGG
>WTJX01000049.1 GCA_011524675.1 Cytophagales bacterium | reverse complement strand
CTACCATAATAAGTAAATATGAAATCTTTTGAACTTGTGTCCCCTTTTAAGCCAACAGGAGATCAACCAAAGGCGATAGAAAAATTAGTCCGCGGAATACATGACAATGAGAAGCACCAAATTCTTTTGGGAGTAACGGGCTCTGGTAAAACTTTTACTGCTGCCAATGTGGTGGCTCAAGTAAACAAACCTACCCTTGTATTGTGTCATAATAAAACCCTTGCTGCTCAACTGTATGGTGAGTTTCAACAGTTTTTTCCTAATAACCGTGTAGAGTACTTTGTATCTTACTATGATTATTATCAACCTGAGGCTTATATCGCTTCTTCTAATCTGTACATTGAGAAAGACTTGTCTATCAATGAAGAAATAGAAAAGTTACGCTTACGTGCTACCTCTGCCTTGATGTCTGGTAGAAAAGATGTATTGATCGTATCGTCTGTGTCTTGTATTTATGGTATGGGAAACCCCGAAGATTTTTCTACAAATACGGTAAAGATACAAGCAGGTCAAGTGATCAGTATATCCAATTTGTTATATGCTTTTGTAGCGATCTTGTACAACCGTACTACTGCTGAGTTTAAGCGTGGTACGTTTAGGGTAAAGGGTGATACGGTAGATATATTTCCTGCCTACTTGGATACTGCCTTTCGTATTATTTTTTGGGGGGACGAGATCGAAAGCATTTTTTCGATTGATCCTGAGACGGGTACTACCATTGAAACGCTTGATGCTCCAGTAACCATATTTCCTGCTACACTATTTGTTACGGGCAAGGAGGCGATGAATCAGGCTATTCATCAAATACAAGATGACTTGGTGGCGCAAATGAAGCAGTTTGAGTCGGAAGGGAAGTTTCAAGAATCTAAACGCTTGGAGGAGAGGACCAACTTTGACTTGGAAATGATGCGGGAGCTGGGCTACTGTAGTGGGATAGAGAACTATTCTCGCTATTTTGATGGTAGAGAAGCGGGAACACGTCCTTTCTGCCTTTTGGATTATTTTCCAGATGATTATTTGATGGTGGTGGATGAGAGTCACGTTACCTTATCGCAAGTGAGGGCGATGTGGGGTGGCGATCGCTCTCGAAAGGTATCTTTGGTAGATCATGGCTTTCGATTACCTGCGGCAATGGACAACAGACCGTTGACATTCAATGAATTTGAAGAGATACAGCATCAAGTGCTGTATGTGTCTGCTACTCCTGCGGATTATGAGATGCAACAAACTGGCGGTGTAGTGGTGGAACAACTTATCCGTCCTACTGGTTTGCTTGACCCTGAGATAGAAGTAAGGCCTAGTCTAAACCAGATGGACGATGTGTTAGAAGAGGTACATGAGAGGGCAGAAAAGGATGAACGTGTATTGATGACTACCCTTACCAAAAGAATGGCGGAGGAGCTATCTAAGTTTTTGGACAAAGTGGGGGTACGAAATAGGTATATTCATTCAGAGATAAAGACACTTGACAGGGTAGAGATTCTTAGGGAGTTGCGACTAGGGCTTTATGATGTATTGGTAGGGGTAAACTTGCTTAGAGAGGGGCTGGACTTGCCAGAGGTATCGCTTGTAGTGATCTTTGATGCAGATAAAGAGGGCTTCTTGCGTAATCACCGCTCTATGATTCAAACGATTGGTAGGGCTGCACGTAATCAAAATGGAAAAGTAATCATGTATGCTGATAAGGTTACGGATTCTATGGAGCAGGCTATTGACGAAACAAGGAGAAGGAGACAAATACAGATTGAATACAACAAGGAACATGGTATTACTCCTAAAACTGTTCTAAAATCTAGGGATAAGATCTTAGAACAAACCAAAGTTGCGGACTCTAAAAAGACTGTTCCTAAGTATGTATCTGACGAAATAAGCGCTTCTATTGCGGCAGATCCTGTGGTGGCTTATATGGGTAAACCACAACTGGAGAAACTAATAAAAGAAACAAAAGAAAATATGGAGATTGCTGCTAAGGAGATGGATTTTATCAAGGCTGCGGCATTGAGGGATGAATTTTTATTATTAGAAGAAAAATTACAGAAAATGAGCTAATACTATGCTGTAAGAATATCACATGTATTAACTTTAAGTAAGCTTTATATAAAAAACCGCATTATACATATCGCATGGATACTTGGGAATCACTGATGAATACGTTGGAAAAAATGTTTGGCAAAAAGCCTGAGAGCTTAGAGTCTATTTTTTTTCTGATAGGTATGCAAGAGTTAGGAAGAGTGGAAGAGGATTTTTCTAAAGAACAAAAACAAGATATATTACATATAGGGATATGTACCGTACTAGGTAAGGCTGAGTATTATACTTTTGCAGGAAGGGATGAAGAGGGCTGGCCTCATTATACACCTACGAAGGTGCTTCCATCTATGACTAGCACAGAAGAAGAAACTTTTTTAAAAAAATATATCCTCTTGTACTTTGAAGATAAGAAGATCAACTGATCGTTATTGTATGGATTGGGTAAAGTACGCGTTGTATCTTAGAAGGCTTTGCAAAAGATTTTTTGCAAAGCCTTCTCTTAGTACTTTTAATTATTCTGAGGTTCTTATTTCCTTATTGAGTTCTTCTACCTTTTTTTGTTTCTCTTTGATCTCTGTTTTAGCTTTCTTGCGTGTTTCTTCTGCTTCATCCATTGCTGTATAGATGTCATGACATTGCTGTTCTGCTTTCAGAAGCTGTTCTTGTAGTTTTTTGATTTGTAGGTCTTTATTTTTTGCTTCTTTGATCAAAAGATCAATCTTCTTGATCGTTTTTAGTTCTTGTTTACTCGCCGAGAGTAATGCTTGTTCTGCCTGTGCTAGGCGTTGAAACATATCTTTTTTACGTATGTGATCTCTTAGCTTTGTGAGAAAGGCATTACAATTTTGAGCTAGTGTAGCATCATTTTTTATGGTATTGTGTTGTGCATAAGCCGTAAACCAAACGGTAGTGAGTGTGTCTTGTTGCTTTTTGAATTCAAACAAAAGATGGCTAGGTAGATCAGATATTTCGTTTAGGCTGCCATAAAAGAGAAAAAAAGTAGCACTGTCGCGCGTAGCAAGACGGTACTTTTTTAGATAGTTTTTTGTTTCTTCATACCAAAAATCAGCCTTGACTTTACTCTCAAACTCCAGGCCTACCATCGTGCTATTCGCTAACTTTCTAGCTTGTTGCTGGATGTCTTGTTGAGCATATAGGTAAGCGCATGAAAAAGAAAGAACTATTAGAAAAACTTTTTTAAAGAGATGCATACTAAAGAATTTGAAGCATGATTTTATTCCACGAAAGTGGAAAGGTAGTTAAAAAAATATGAAAGTGAAGTTTAGAGAAAGGGTAATTGAATTTGATTACCAAAAAAGTATCAAAAGGCTTGGCAAAAAATGGTTTGCATAGCCTTCTTTCCTATTAAGCGTATTACTTTCTTCTAAGTAGCCTCCAAAGCTTTACAAATATATTGTTTGATCTGCCAGTTGTATTTTCATAATACCCATAGCCATAGCCTCCATATCCTGATTTGTAAGATTCTTGATGTTGTACTGAGTTTAATGCTAGACTGAAATTATAATACCTATTTTCTTGATATAAACGATTGATTCTTTTGACTACACTCCTAGAAGAATAACCTGCCTTGATGACATATATAGGGATGTCGCACTTTTTCATAAGGATATGTGCATCTGTAACTAGCCCTGCGGGTGGTGAATCTATAAAAATAAATTTATACTCTTTGGATAGTTCGTATATCAAATCATCAAACTCTGGGCGCATGATGATTTCTGAGGGGTTTGGTGGGATAGAACCCGCAGTAATAAAGTCTAAGCATTCTAGCTCTGACTGATGTATGCAGTCTTCTAGTTGAGCTCTTCCTATCAATAGATCACTCATGCCCCAGCCATTCTCACACTCGAATGCTTGATGTATTTTGGGTTTTCTCATGTCGAGATCTATGACTACGACTTTTTGTTCTGTCATGGCGAGTATTCCCGCTAAGTTGACACTCATAAAGGTTTTACCTTCACCACTAATGGTGGATGTAAAGCAAACTACCTTGGTATCTTTTTTACTTTCAAAATATTCCATGCTTGTCCTTATACTCCTCAGCGACTCGCTAAGGGCTGACTTAGGGGCATGGTGTACTACTAGGGTAGAGTAGTTTTTGCTGTTCTTGTACTCTGGTATGGTGCCTAAGATAGGGAGTTGAGTGAGTTTTTCTAGTTCTCTCAAAGATATGATGGTGTTGTACATTAAATAGCGTAGGAAGATAAATAAGGCGGAAATTACTGTAGCAATGGCTAGGGCAATGCTTATGACCTTTAGCTTTACAGGGGCTATAGGTATTCTGGAACTACTGGCACTGGAGAGAATGGTAAAGTTTGGCGTAATCCCTGCCTTGGCTATACCGTATTCTATCTTTTTTTCTTCTAACGATAAATAAAAGCCTTCATATAATTCATATTTCCTTTGTAGTTTATTGAAGGCACTTTTTAGTGCTGGGAATGATGATAGCTCTCTATTGGCTGAACTAATTTTTAGATTGATATCTTCGATAGTGTTTTTGACTTGCTCACTTTGTTTCTTTAGTCTGTTTTTTAGTTTACTAGCTAAGAGTTTTAATTCTTTCTGACTATTTTGGTAGGCAGATGTACCTTTCTTGTTTGTATTTTCTATTCTTTTGAATTCTGCATGCTTTAGGTCATACTCGCTAAGTAATGTTAGAATGGATTGATTTTTTAGCTCATAGGCATATAGTTCACTTATCAAACTAGAGTCTGAATCTGAGTCTAAGTATGTCGTAATACTTGCAAGGTATTTTTGTTCTGTGGCGAGACTTAACTTCTCTTTTGATAATTGATCTAAGGTAGTGATCAATCTGCTTTGCTGTGCTTCTATGCCCGAAACGCCATTATGAGACAAAAAACTTTCTATTTCTTTTTCTGCTTGATTAAGTTGTTCTCTTGTAGAAGCTAACTGGTCGTTGATATATTCTATAGAACGTTGTTTTTCTAATTGTTTTTTTTCATATGTCTTTTTGAGATAAACCATGTTTATCTTATTGACGATACTTTTGGCTTTTCTGATGTTATGATCTGAAAAAGAAACTTCAATGATGTTGGCATTTAGATTGATTGCCTTTACGACTAAATTATTCATCAAATAGTTTACTAGAGCTGACTTACTATTTATTCTAAAATGAAATAAACCATCTTCGAATTTTTCATGAATGTCTAACTTGTTGAGTTGAAAAATAGCGCCTGCAAAATTGATGGTTTGACCAAAGCTGGCAATAATGGCTTGGCTTTCATCGTCTAACCACAACTTTACACTATTATAGTTGAGAATTTTGATATGTACTTTTTTGTCTATGATAGCTTGTATGTTTTGCTCTGAGAAAAGTACTTCAAAAGGGCTGTTGCCATAGCGTTCATCATTGAGGAATTTCCCTTCTTTGAAATAGCTTACCTTTAGTGGTAGCAAGGAGTCTGCAACTTCATTGATGATGATCTCAGACTTGATAAGCTCCATTTCACCAAAGATATTATTGTCTTCTGAAGCAGAAGGATTTCCTAGACCAAAAACACCAGAAGTTTGGACTACTTCTAGCTTTAAGTTGGAGCTGGACTGGTACAATGGTTTGGTGTAGCGTGCTGTCAAATATCCTGCAACTAAGCTTAATAGAAAGAAAAGGAATACCCACCAAATGCTTTTTTTGAGGATATAGATAATCCTTATGAACTCAACACTATCCAAAAGTGAGTCGTTTTGCTCTAAATAATTTGTAGTATTTTCTTCCATGAAGCTGGGGGTTATTTTTGCTTTGGCTTAGAGAATGTTTAGATTTCTACACTTGCTTTTAGCGTGTAATGATGAATACTAGGGTAGCGATGCTACTAAAAAAACCGAGTATAGGAGAAATCTCAGCAATAGTTTCTGGTAATATTCTTTTTACTGGTTCTATATAAATAATGTCATTTGGCTGCACGCCTAAGCTAGCTTTCTTCATTCCTTCGATAGTAGATAGGTCTATCTCTTCTACCATTGGATTGTTTAAGTCGCCACGGATCAATTTGATATTGGTTGCCTTATTATATTTCAATACGCCACCATATAGTGCTAATACTTCTATAAGGTTCATATTATTATTGGTCAGAGGTATGATTTTGCCCCCTTCTCCACTGAGTACCACTACCCTGTTGTTTTGAATGGATGACAGTACAAAAACACCATTGTAGGCTTCCTGTTCATAACGATAGTTCAAGAGACTGTCTAACTGAGAAATGGTATAACCCTCTACCTTGACATTTCCTAATACTGGAAGAAAGGCTGTACCGTTTGGTCTTACTTCATAGGTTACTTGGGTAGTCTGCTGTAGCTGTTGGGCTGATAAGTCCATACTTTTAGAAAACTGAAAGTTCGGATCTAAAATAAGTTCTCCATCGTTGGTGTATAGCCTAAAAGAAAATTTATCAAAGGGTTTGAGGATATAATTTTTTTCTGCTTCAGTTATGGGAACTTTCAAATAGGTAGCATCTTCATTGGTCTGAAACATGACGTGCTTGTAATGTCCTCCACATGAAGCCAATAAAAGAATCAGAAAGAAAAAAAGTGTATGTCTTTTAATTATGTTTATCATTGATAGCTGTTAATATAAAAAGCCTGTGTCTTGCTTTGTTAATTCTTGAAAATTGGGTAGTAGCATATCTTTTTCGGACACATTAGGCTTTTGTATGCCCCAGTCTATGGCTAAGTCTAGATCGTTCCAGATGATACCTCCTTCGGAGGCTTTATGGTATGTGTTGGTACATTTATATGTAAAGATAGCATCTTCGATGGTCACAAAGCCATGCGCAAAACCTTCTGCTACGTAGAGCATATTATTTTTCTCTGCACAGAGTTCAAAGCCTCCCCACTCGCCATAGGTAGGCGATCCTTTACGGATATCCACTATCACATCCAAAACTTTGCCTTGAATGACTCGTACAAGCTTACCTTGTGCATAGGGTGGTTTCTGAAAGTGTAGTCCTCTCAGCACTCCTTTGGTAGAGTAAGATTGATTGTCTTGTAAAAAAACAGTATTTGGGACATATTTTTCAAATTCTGCTTGATTGAAAGATTCAAAAAAATAGCCTCTTTCATCCTCAAAAATTTGTGGCAGTAATTCAAATACGCCAGAAAACTTTGTTTCTTTAAATTCCATTGTTTACCTACTTACTAGATTATTGATGGCAGAACGGTATTTGGTCAAAACTACTTTATCGCTAAAACATTCTTTTACCCTCTTTCTACCTGCTTGCCCCATCAACAGTCGATTGTTCAACGGCAAACTTACCATTTTTTTGAGAGCTTCTAATAAGCTATGACTATTTTTTGGTTCGCAGAGAAAGCCATTTTTTTCATCAATGACCACTTCTTTGCAACCAGGTACATTAGTGGCGACAATAGGCAATGACATAGAAGCAGCTTCTAACAATGCTCTGGGTGTACCTTCACGGTAAGATGGTAGTACTACACAGTCTATTTCTGCCAAAAAGGTCTTCATGTCTTTTACTACATTGGCATAATGGATTAGTCCTTCTTTTTCCCAAGCTTGGATCATATCTTTTGTGATGCCTAGGTCTGCTTCTGTTTCTACCGCACCAGCAAAGATAAAGGATGCTTTATAACCGCTTTTTTTAAATTCTTTGATCGCTTCTATAAGCTCGACGATTCCTTTGTCAAAGAGCATTCTACCCACATAGGCAAAAGTAAATGTCTTTTGTTCGCTATGTTTTTCTTGTTGAAAATGATGAGTGTTGATACCTGAGCCTGGAATGATGTCTGTGATTTGTGGTTTACAGAGCCCTTTCTCTACAAACAGGTCTCTATCGGCTGTGTTTTGAAAAAACACCAGTTGGCTATGTTTAAAAGAATATTTATATAGTCGTTTTGCGATTTTGCTTCCTAAACTATCGTGTAGAAAAACAGTGCCAAGCCCTGTTACATTGCATATACAAGGAATGTGGTACCTCCTAGCTGCTAATACGCCATAAATATTTGGTTTTATGGTATATTGGATACTCAGCTGTGGCTTTATGGATTTGTATAAATGAAGAAATTGTAAGAATAAACTTATGTCTTTAAATGGATTTGTTCCTTTTCTGGATAAGGTGATAGGATGAAAGTGTGTAACTTTTTTCTTTAGTTCTTCTGTGTAGTCATCAATAGGAGCTATCACATGTACTTCATGCCCAAAACTTTCTAGCTCCCTGAGCAAAGGAAGACGAAAGTTAAAAATGTTCCAAGAGGTATTTGCTACTACAGTTATTTTCAAGTTACTTTATTCTTTCAATAGAAATACATACCAAAAGTATGTTTAACATTTCTCAATCATTTAAAAAATAGCCATATTTGCCAACCTTATTAGGTTTTCTTAGTTACTTTCATTAGTAGAAAGCTTCTAGTAAGGCTGAGTCATTCTAGCTTTATAAGGCGGTTTAATTTTCTGGTTGAAAACAGAAGTTTAAATATACTCCAATATTATTCGTTGGGTACAAATTTTATTTAAAAAAAAACAATAAATTTTATTTTATGGAAGCTCACACTATCCTCAAAGCACACTCTGGAATAGTTCAACTTTTCTTGATCTTTATTATTTTCAAAGTTGTATTATTATTTGTCAACAAACCATTGTTAAGCAAAGTACGTGCTAAAACAAAAATAGTTGACATGGTTTTGGGACTTTTTATATTGATTTCTGGTTTTCTAGCTTTTGATGCTATAGAATGGATGATAATGCCCATGCTAATCGTCAAAGTTTTGATGGCTTTAGCTTCTATTCCTCTAGCCATTGTTGCGTTCAAAAAAGAAAACAAAATGCTTGCTGTACTTTCTATAGCCTTAATGATTGCTACTTATGCAATAGGATATATGTTAGTGAATGGAAAACTATAACAGAAGATTTTGCATATTGTTGAAGTGATTTAAATTTTTTATTTAAATCACTTCACTTCTTTAAAATTAGCCAAGCAATTCTCTCTCCTACGTGAACGTTTACATCCTCATTGTCAATTATAACAGTTGGCAGCATAGCCTATCATTAGTAGAAAGCATCTCCCAAAGTACTGATGACAGATACCAGATCGTCATCATAGACAATTGCTCTACGGACAACTCATATCATAAGCTAAAGTCTAGCTCATACCATTTCAAGCTTTTACAAACAGATAAGAATGGCGGTTTTGCTTACGCAAATAATTATTTTATAAAACAAATAGCCGATGAAGATGCCTTTGTTTGGCTATTGAATCCCGATACTTTGGTAGATAAAGATGCATTCAAGCACTTGCAAAGTGCTCTAAACAAAAATGCAAAAAATATTTATACTACTAGTATTTACAGTGTTGGAGAGAAAGAAGGACAGAGAAGGTCTGGACTATGCAAAATCAACAAATACCTTGGAATAACCTCTCATATAAGTGATCCAAAAAAAGGAGCTAAAGCCGATTATGTCTATGGGGCTTCTCTATGTTGTCATGTGCAGGCGTTCAAAGAAATAGGACTCATACCAGAGCATTACTTTCTCTATTGGGAAGAAACGGCATGGTGTCATTGGGCTAAGAGGGCTGGTTATCATTTCAAATGGGTAGAGGAGGCTATCGTCTATGACAAGGTAAGTAGTCTTAGCAAGGAAAAACAGTTTGTCTCGGAGTATTATTACTCTTTGAATGCCTTGAGATTCTTTAAAACCTACTACCCTTTATACCTACCTATGGTAGTCTGTGCCAATGTAGCAAGATATTGGTACAGAAAAATGAAAGGAACGGCTTTACGTTCTAAAGCCATTCTGAGGGCTAGCATAGATTTTTTGAAAAAACGCTCTACTCCGCCAAATCAAATAAATTGATGCGTATGCTCCATAGGCCAAGCATGACATCTTCTTTCATGATGGGGCTATTGTATAGGTATAAATAATCTATCAATTGTTCATTTTCTTTTAGGGGTATTCCATGTTCAGCATTATACACATATGCCCCCAAGATCATATTTTCTTTCTGAATATCGGAAGAGTCTCCTACCAAAATCTTTTTGATGCTTGCACTATGTGCTTTAGCCAAACTATCTATATTTTGATCTAATGTGAGTTTGGGTAGTATCTCTTGCGCTTTTTGCTGTGCTACGAGCATCAGATCGCCCTTAGATATTTTCTTTGGCGTTCTTCTTTCTTTTTCTTTTTTGTACTCTGTCAAGTCTGCATGTGGTGGATCACACTGAAAAAAGAGAATGCTTATCAATAATAAAAAGAATATGTTTTTCATAGGTTTTAAATGTGTTCGAGTATTCAAGTGTTCAAGTATTCAAGTGTTCGAGTGTTCGAGTTGAAAAAGCCTTCTTCTAATAACTTTTAACGTTCAACTTTAACATACTTGTCTAGTGTATTTGAGTGTCTAAGTTAAAAAAAGTTTTTCCAAGTGCCCTTGATATAGTTGTATTTGAGGGTACTTCCCAACGAATGAAACCAATACTTATTAAGGTTTACAGAAAATGATGGTTCCATATAACAATTAATAGTACAGGACTGACAAGCCTCTAGTTTCCCCTCCAGTTTGGCTATTTCTTGTACTTCATTACTTTTATATAGCGCCACCAGATCATTCTTTATAGGAAATGATTTTTCACCCAAATGATAGCATGGCACTACGAGTTCGTTTTTTGGAGAAATAACAATAGTGGATGAAGCTGCCTTGCAAACAGGTTTTCGTATATCATTACCTCCATTTTTTCTCAAATGCAAAAAAGCGGTATTGAGGTAAACGCCTTTTTTTTTGGACCACTTTTTCAATAAGTTAAAAGTATCTTCTGAAAATGAAGCACCTACATCCACCTCATTATACTCAAAAGCAGGATTTATGATAAACAAAAGCTTATTTTTTTGACATAAATTATAAATATCTATCAGTTCATCAGTATTATGTTCAAATACAGTAAATAATAAATCTGGTCTTTCGCCCAATGACTTAGCTATCTGTATTGCCTCCATAAGCTGGTCAAAGCAATTTACCTTTCGAGACTCATTATGTTTCTCTTTGTTTGCCGAATCAATGGAGAAGTGCAACATATCTACCTTTCCACGAATCTTTTTTGCCCATTTTTTATACAAAAGAGCATTGGTAGTGAGGGTAGTAATAAATTTTCTTTTTTTTGCCTCTGCAAGTAAGAGGTCTATTTCCCTATGCAATAAAGGTTCTCCACCAGTAAAATCTATCACTTTTACTCCTAGTTTTTTTAACGCTTCAAAGTTTTCGATAGCATTTTCAAGAGAGATGTAAGGAGAAGGTTTTTCCCAAATATCACAAAAAGAGCAAGAAGCATTACAACGATAAGTTACATAATAATTGCAAAGTACTGGATGATTGACTAACATCATAATGTAAAGGTTTTTGCATAAATCAAAACTACACTTTTTTGCATAAAAAAAGAGTTCCTTGTCAAAAGAAACTCTTTATA